>NZ_JALJRI010000064.1:0-31909 GCF_024519795.1 Micrococcus sp. Mcc89
GGTGGCGGTGGACCATCCTGAGTCGGCCAGTCGGGGTCAGGGGTGCGTTAGCGTGAGTCATGAGTGGGTCTCTTCTGGCAGGTGGGTGGTGTAGGAACTTCCATCCTGCGGGGCGGGGCCCACTCGTCTCATCTCAGCCCGGTACCCATGTCAAGAACCTCATGACCCACAACAACTAGGCTGGGCGCGTGCCCGACTCCCCCGCCCCGCCCCGCCCGAACCCGCACGAGGGCGCCGACCGCGCCCCGGCGCCCGGCACTCCCGGGTTCCGTATCCTGCTGCTCACCCCGGAGATCCCGGGCAACACCGGCAATGCGATCCGGCTCGCCGCCCTCACGGGGGCCGAGCTGCACCTCGTGGAGCCGCTCGGCTTCGGGTTCGAGGACGCGCACCTGCGCCGCGCGGGCCTGGACTACCACGACCTCGCGGTGGTGACGGTGCACCCGGACCTCGACGCGGCGCTCGCGGCCCTCGCCCCCGCCCGGGTGCTGGCCTTCACCGCGCGCGGGTCCGTGCGCCACGACCGGGTCGCCTACCGACCCGGAGACGTGCTGCTCTTCGGCCGCGAGTCCACCGGCCTGCCGGAGGAGGTGCTGGCCGACCCGCGGGTCACCGAAACCGTCTGCCTGCCCATGCAGCCGGCCCGTCGGTCCCTGAACCTGGCGAACGCCGTCTCCATCGCCGTGTACGAGGCCTGGCGCCAGTACGACTTCGCCGGGTCCGCTGCCCACCCCGATTCCCTAGACTGAGGCCACCATGCAGACTCCTGACGCGTCCGAGCCCCACGCCGACCGCCCCGACGACGCCGGCCAGCCCGCCCTGGACACCCTCCTGCGCCGCAGCGCCGAGGGCGACCGGGCGGCCTTCTCCGCGTTCTACGACGCCACGGTCCCGTGGGTGCACGGCCTGGCCGAGGCGATGTTCGGCCCCGGCGACGACGCCGCCGAGGCCACCGTCCGCACCTACCTGACCGCGTGGGAGGAGGCGTCCGAGGCCGGCCTCGACCTGAGCGAGCAGGACGACGCGACCCACCGCGAACGCCAGGTGTTCACGTGGCTCGAGGTCCTCGCCCACCGCGTGATGGCCTCGCTGCGCCGCGCCGGCGGCTCCGCGGCGGAACGTGAGCGTCGTCCCGGCCCGGCCGGCCCCGCCGCGCTGCCGGAGGACCTCGTGGACCGGGTGGACCCAGACGCGTTCGAGGCCGTGCGGCTGGCCTGGCTGGGCGGCTGCACGGACCGGGAGGTCACCGAGCAGCTCGGCCTGCCGGCCGACCGGGCCCGCACCCTGCTGCGCGACGGCGTCCGGCAGGTCGTCGCGGCCCGCCGCGACCTCACGCAGGACGCCGCCCGGCCGTCCGCGCCCGCCCCGGCCTCCGGCCCGGCCCTGGGCGCGGGCGTGCGCGAGGACGTCGACGCCGGCCGCACACTCGAGTTGGCCGACCTCGCGGCCGTGCACGCCCTCGACACGGCCGGGCACACCGCGGCGTTCTCCGCCGTGCAGCGGCGGGGCGGCGAGCTGGCCCGGTGGCGTTCCCGGGTGGACGGGGCGCGCCAGGCGGTGGCCTGGGCGTTCCGCTCCGTGACGGCCGAGCCGCCGTCGGCCCTGCTCGACGAGGTCCTGCGCCGCCTGCCCGCCCAGGACGTGGGCATGGACCTGATCGGCGACGAGTCGGCCCCCGCCGGCCCGCCGCGGGACCGCCTGCGCTGGCTCAAGGTGACGGCGCTGGTGCTGCTCGCGGCCCTCGTGCTCGGCGTCGGCGGGTGGACGGTGTGGAGTCAGTTCACGCGGCCGGGCATCGTGCACCGCATCGACCAGTCGAAGGACCTGTTCACGACCTCGGAGTATCCGGCCCAGGACGGCGGGAGCGTCCAGGCGTTCCTGTCCCGGGAGCAGAACAGCGGCTACCTGATGATCAGCGGGATGCCCCAGCTGCCGGAGGGTCAGTCCTACCAGCTGTGGCTCTACCCCTCGGACGGCACGGCCCCGGCCTCGCTCGGCACGTTCGACGCCAACGGCTTCGGCGAGCCCGTGACCTTCCGGGGGCTGGACCGCTTCGCGGCGATGGGCATCTCCGTGGAGCCCAGCTCGGGCTCCGAGGTGCCGACGTCGGAGCCCATCGTCGGCGTGGACCTCGACCCCACCGCGCAGACCGGCCCGCGCTACGGCGGGCGGCCGAGCAACAACTGAGTCCCCGGAGCAGAAGGGCCGACGACGCGGCGCGTCGTCGGCCCTTCTGCTGTGGGGGCGGTTCAGAACCCGGCGATGGTGCGCGGACCGTTGACCGTGACCAGGTGGAACGCCTCGGCGTGGCCCTGCCCGGCGGCCGGGCCGGCGGCGTGCCGGTGATGTTCGGCCATCTGGGCGAGCACCTGCCGCCGCATCGCGTCGACGTCCGGGTGCTGGGAGAGGTGGGCGTCGAGGGCGCGCAGCTTCTGCTCCGCCAGGCCCGTGACGTCCACGACCGTGTTCCGCCGTGCGGCGGGGGCGGCGTACAGCAGCAGGTGCCGGATCTTGAACGCCTCCAGCCCCTCCGCCGCGAGCTCCGGGTACGCGTACGGGTTCTCGACCGCCGGGTACGCGGCGCGCACCACGGCCTCGCCGCAGGCGAGGTGGTCCGGGTGGGCGGCCTGCATCCGCTCCCAGTCCCGCTCGGGGTGGGTGCTGAGGACGACGTCCGGGCGGACGCGGCGCATCAGGGCCACGAGCTTGCGGCGCACGCCGTGGTCCGGCTCGAGGTGTCCGTCGCGCTCGCCGAGGAAGTGGACCTCGGCGGCGCCGACGACGGCGGCGGCCGCCCGCTGTTCGCCGTGGCGGCGGGCGGTCATCGCTTCGGGGCCCTCCGAGTCGAAGCCGCCGGCATCCCCGTCCGTCACGATGCACAGCTCGATGTGCAGCCCGGCCGCGCTGAAGCCGGCCAGGGTGGCGGCGGCCCCGAAGTCGAGGTCGTCCGGGTGGGCGCCGACGGCCAGGACCCGGCGCCAGCCGTGGTGGGCCGCGAGCGCGGCGGGGGTGGTGAGCGTGGTGGTCACGAGCGGGTGTCCTCCGTGAACGTCACCTCGGTCGTCTGCTCCGCGCCGTCGCGGAGGTAGGTGACGTCCACCGAGTCTCCCACGCGGTGCTCGCGGACGACGGCGGTGAGGGACTCGGAGTCGATCACCGCGCGGTCGCCGACGGCGGTGATCACGTCGCCCTCCTTCAGCCCGGCCGCGTCGGCCGCCGACTCTCCCACGACCTGCTGGACGCGGGCGCCGTCGCTGAACACGGTCCGGGCGTTCTCGCTGCCGCCCTGCACCTCGGCGGGCTCCGGGGTGACGCTCACGCCGAGCATGGCATGCGTGGCCTTGCCGTGGTCGATCAGGTCCTGTGCGACCCGCTGGGCGTAGTCCACGGGGATGGCGAAGCCGACCCCGATGTTGCCCGCCTCGCTCGGGTCCTGGCCGGCCGAGGCGATCGCGACGTTCACGCCCACCAGGCGACCCTCGGCGTCGACGAGCGCGCCTCCGGAGTTGCCGGGGTTGATGGCCGCGTCGGTCTGCAGCACGTTGATGTACACCTCGCCCCGGGTGCCCTGCGGGGTGCCCGGCAGCTGGAAACGGTACTGCTCGGCGCCGGAGGACGAGCCGGAGCTCTCGCCCTGCGGCTCGGGCGCCTCGGAGGACGCCACCGCGATGGTCCGGTCCAGGGTGGAGATGATCCCGTCGGTCACGGTGTTCGGCAGGCCCAGGGGGGCGCCGATGGCGACGGCCTCGTCCCCGACCTTCAAATCCCCGGACCGGCCGATCTGGATGGGGGTGAGGTCCGGGGCGTCGATCTTGATGACGGCCAGGTCGGACAGCGGGTCGGTGCCCACGACGGTGGCAGCGTAGACCTCCCCGTCCGAGGTGCGCACCGTCAGCTCGGCGTCGTTGTCCTGGCCGCCGAGGGTGACCACGTGGGTGTTCGTGAGGATGTGCCCCTCCGTGTCCAGGATCGACCCGGAACCGGAACCGGAGGCGGAGCTCGACGTCGCGGAGATGGTCACCACGGAGGGCAGCGCGGTCCTCGCGGCGTTCCCGACGGCGGTGTCCGCCACGGGCTGTCCCCCGGCCTCGGCCGAGGTGTCCGTCGCCTGCGAGGAGGAGGAGCTCGCGGCCTCGGAGGCGGCCTCGCCGCCGTCCTCCGCGACCGCGCAACCGGAGAGCCCCACCATGAGCACGGCTGCGGCGAGCAGGCCCGCCCCGGCACGGGCGCGGGACTGGGGCCGGGGACGCGCGACGGTGCGGGCCGTCGGCACGGGGGGCTGGGTGGGGGCGGCGGTCTGGTCCACGGGGTCCTCGCTTCGGGTCGGGCCCCGGGCGGTCGACACAGACGCCCGTCGTCTTGCGGACGCGCGCCCCGGGGCACGTCCACGCTAGCGTGCATGACTGAACGCCGCCTAGAGGCCGAACGTCCGCTCCTCCCACGGTCCCGGCCGCGCCGGATCCCTGGTGCCCGATTCCCACGCCGCCCTACACTCAACCCCAGGATCCGGCGGGTCCGCCCGGTGCGGCGGCTCGCCTCCGCCGTCGAAGGAGACCCCGCATGACCGTGCCCACCCGCCCCGCCGATGTCGGCCGTCTGGCGCGCGCCGTGACCGCCGCGGGTCTGGGAGGCCTGGGCCTCCTGGTGGCGGCACCCGCCTCGCACGCCGTGACGGTGCCGCCGGGCGTGTACGTGGTGGACGAGGCCGGGGTGCTCTCGACCTCCGATGAGCAGCGGCTGACCCAGGAGATCCAGGACCTGCGCCGGGACACCGGGCAGGGGCTGTACGTCGTCTACGTGGATGAGTTCAGCACGGACGCCCAGACGCTGGCCCAGGACGTGGCGCGCCAGCGCGGGCTCGGGACGAACGACTCGGTCCTGGCGATCGCGGTCGAGGACCGCGCCTATGGGCTGGACAGCGGCGGGGACGCGGACCTGCAGAACCAGGTGACGCGCACCTACGTGGGCCCGGAGCTGTCCAAGATCGGCACGGACCCCGGCTCGGCGGAATGGCTCGCGGCGGGCACCGCCGCGGTGCAGGGGCTCGACGACGCCGCCGACGGCACGCTCGACGGCACGGGGGCCAGCGGGGCCGAGTACGATCCGGCCGGTGCCCTGCCGGCCGGCACCGCGGGCGACGGGAGCACGGCCCAGGGCGCCTCCGGCGGCGGGGCCCTGACGGCGGTGCTCGGCGCGGGCGCGGTGGCCGCGGCCGTGGGCGGCGGCGTGCTCGTGGCCCGCAGCCGGAGGCGCACGCAGGGCGGCGCGGTCGAAGGGGGCCGCACCGAGGAGGTCCGCCGCGACCCCCTCGACGAGCTCAGCGTGGAGCAGCTGCGCACCCAGGCCGGCTCGAAGCTCGTGGCCGCGGACGACGCCATCCGCTCCTCGGAGCAGGAGCTGGGCTTCGCCGAGGCGTCCTACGGGGAGAAGTCCGTGGCGACGTTCCGCGAGGACATCGATCGGGCCAAGGAGCACATGCGGGCCTCGTTCCAGCTCCAGCACCAGCTCGACGACGAGATCCCGGACACCGAGGCCGAGCAGCGCGCCTGGCTCAAGGAGATCATCCAGCGCAGCGAGGCCGTGGGTGCGGCCCTCGCGGCGCACAAGAAGGAGTTCGACTCCCTGCGCGACCTCGAGAACCAGGTGCCCGAGGCCCTGGAGCGCGTCGACGCCCGCCTGCCCGAGGCGCGGTCCCGGGTGCAGGAGTCCGAGTCGGCGATCGCCGCGCTGCACGGCCAGTACGCGGAGTCCGCCCTCGCCGAGGTCGCGGACAACGCGACGCAGGCCCGGGAGCGGCTCGAGTTCGTGGAGACCGCCGTCGCGAAGGCGCGGAGCGCGTGGGACGCCCAGGACCGCTCCACGGCGGCGCTGGCCGTGCGTGCCGCCGAGGAGGCGCTCAGCCAGGTGGACACGCTCACGGAGGCGGTGGGCAAGGCCGAGGGGTCCCTGCGGGCCATGCTGGGCAACCTGCAGACGGGCCTCGCCCAGTCCGAGCAGGACGTCGCCGAGGCCGAGGCGCTCGTGGCCAACGGGTCGAACCCCGAGCTGGCCGGCCCGGTGGCGGGGATGAAGAACGCCGTGAACGCGGTGCGCCGAGCCCTCGCGGCCGGCCGCCCGGACCCCCTGGAGCTGCTGCACCAGCTCGAGGCCGCGCACCGCCAGCTCAACACCCCGCTGGCCGGCGTCCGCGACGCTCGCGAGCAGGCCCGCCAGGCCTCCCAGGTGCTCACCTCCACGATCGCCCAGGCACAGGCGCAGATCGACGGCACGGCCGACTTCATCGGCGCCCGACGCGGTGCCGTGGGCTCGGAGGCCCGGACCCGGCTCGCGGAGGCCGACCACACGCTGCGTTCGGCGATCAGCCTCGGCCGCACCGACCCCGTGGCCGCCCTCCAGCAGGCGCAGCGCGCCTCCCAGCTGGCCGAGCGCGCGAGCGAGCTGGCCCGCGCGGACGTCGAGGGCTTCGGCTACGGCCCCGGCATGGTGGGCGGCATGTACGGTGCACGCCCGCGCGCCGGAGTGGGCGGCAGCTTCGGCGGCGGCCTCGGCGGCGCACTGCTCGGCGGCATCCTGATGAACTCGATCCTGAACAGCGGCAGCTGGGGCGGCGGCGGCTTCGGCGGGTTCGACGGCGGCGGCCTCGGCGGCGGCGACTTCGGCGGGTTCGGCGACATCTCCGGCGGCGGCTTCTGACCCCCCCCCCCCCCCCCATGAACTCCGGCGCCCCGGGCGCCGGCCCGGCCCGCACGCGCGGGACGGGGTGGACGCAGGCCGACGGTCTGCGCTGACGTGAAAGACCGACGAAAGGCAGACACCATGGTCAAGCAGTCCATCTTCGGCCGCATCAGCACGCTGGCGAAGGCCAACATCAACGCGATGCTGGACAAGGCCGAGGACCCCCAGAAGATGCTGGACCAGATGGTCCGCGACTACACGAACAACATCGCGGAGGCCGAGGCCGCCGTCGCCCAGACGATCGGCAACCTGCGAATGATCGAGGACGACTACCGCGAGGACCAGGACGCGTCCCGCAGCTGGGGCCAGAAGGCGCTGGCCGCCTCCCAGAAGGCCGACGACTTCCGCACCAAGGGTGACACCGCCTCGGCGGACAAGTTCGACAACCTCGCCAAGGTGGCCATCGAGCGCCAGATGGACTTCGAGCGCCAGGCGAAGTCCGCGGAGCCGACCATCGCCTCGCAGCGCGAGATCGTGGAGCGCCTGAAGACCGGTCTGGACCAGATGAAGGTCAAGCGTCAGCAGCTGGTCGCCAAGCGCGACGAGCTGACCGCCCGCGCCAAGTCCGCCCACGCCCAGTCCGCGGTGGCCGACGCCGTGAAGTCGATCGACCTGCTGGACCCGACCTCCGAGGTCTCCCGCTTCGAAGAGAAGGTCCGTCGCGAGGAGGCCCGCGTGCGCGGCCAGCAGGAGATCGCCGCCTCCTCCCTCGACGCCCAGTTCGAGTCCCTCGAGGATCTCGGCGAGAAGACCGAGGTGGAGGCCCGCCTCGCCGCCCTCAAGGCCGGCGGCGCCGGCCAGGCCGCCCTCACCTCGGGCGACGTCGACGCCGACGAGACCCTGACCCTCGACTACGCCGCCGAGGGGACCGCCGAGGAGACCGGCACCGCGCGCGGCTGACCCCGCCCCGCCCCACGGCCCGTCGCCCGGCCCACGCCGGCGCGGCGGGCCGTCCTCGTGCGCCCCGGCCGGTGCCCCTCCCGGACGCGCCCCGGCCCCCGCACTCCTTTGGTACTGTCCCGGGGTCCCTCGGCACACTCCGCGGGACGCCCCCGTCCCCGCACAGAGGAAGAACCCCATGCAAGAGCAGTTCACGGCCTGGTCCGTGCTGGTCGACGCCGGCCTCATCGGCGCGCTCCTGGCCGTGGGCACGCTGGCCCGTGCCGTCATCACGCCCCTCCAGACCCTGATGATCCCGGCCTCCGTCATCGCCGGCATCCTGGGCCTGGCCCTCGGCCCGAACGGCCTGGGCTGGCTGCCGTTCAGCTCCCAGCTGGGCACATACGGCTCGATCCTGATCGTCATCGTGTTCGTGTGCATCGCGCTCACCGACGACTTCGACGTCCGCAAGATCGGCCGCCCCGTAGGCGCGTTCGCGTCCTACGGCGTGCTGATCTACTCCTCCCAGGTGGCCATCGGCGCCCTCGTCACGCTGGTCCTCCTGCAGCCGCTGTTCGACGCGCCCGACTCGTTCGCCGCCCTGCTGTTCGCCGGCTGGGCGGGAGGCTTCGGCTCCGCGGCCGCCGTGGGCCAGGCGTACGCGGCCAACGGTGATGCGACCGTCACCTCGCTGGCCTACACCTCGGCCACCGTCGGCATGATCGTCGGCGTGGTGGGTGGCATCATCCAGGCCAAGATCGGCGCGCAGCGCGGCCACGCGCGGGAGTTCGCGGGCCTGACCTCCATCCCGGAGGAGCTGCGCACCGGGGTGCTGAACCAGGTGGAGGAACGCCCGGTCATCGGCCGGCACACCTTCTCGGCGGCCTCGGTGGAGTCGCTGGCCTTCCAGGTCGGCGTGGTCGCGATGATCGCGGCGGCCGCGCACGGCGTGGTCTCCTGGATCACGGCCGTGTGGCCGAGCGTCGTGGGTGAGGACGGTCCCCAGCTGATCATCCCCGCGTTCGCGATCGCGTTCCTCCTCGGCCTGATCGCCCGCGTCCTGTTCCAGGCCACGAAGACGGCGAAGTTCCTCGACCCGGGCTCGCTGAACTCGGTGTCCGGCACCGCCACGGACATCCTCATCGTCTGTGGCATCGCCGCGATCGCCCCGACCGTGGTCGTGGACTACTGGCAGCCGCTGCTGCTCCTGTTCGTGATCGGCCTCGCGCTGGCCCTGTTCCTGGGGATCGTCGTGGCGCCGCGTGTCATGACCGACGCGTGGTTCGAGAAGCAGCTGTTCACGTGGGGCTGGGCCACCGGCGCCGTCGCCACAGGCGTGGCCATGCTGCGCATCGTGGACCCGAAGCTGAAGTCCGGGACCATGGAGCAGTTCGGCGTGGCCTACATCCCGGTGGTGCCCGTGGAGATCGCGGCCGTGTCCTTCGTGCCGCTGCTGCTCATCGCGGGCCTGTCCTGGGCCGTGGTCGGCATCTGGGGCGCCATCGCGATCATCGCGATCATCGCTGCCGTCTGGCTGCGCCGCACTGATCCTGGCCGCCGCACGCCGGCCCAGCAGGCGGTCCGGGCCTCGAGCCGCTGACGCTCCCCCACCGATCGCCCGAGGGCGGTCAGCTCGCCCGCCGGCACCGTGCCGGCGGGCCGGGGCGACCGGTCCCGGACATGCGAGAAGGCCCCCAGCAGATGCTGGGGGCCTTCTCCTTCTCGTTGCGGGGGCAGGATTTGAACCTGCGACCTCCGGGTTATGAGCCCGGCGAGCTACCGAACTGCTCCACCCCGCGGCGACTTCTAGAACTATACACACCTGTTCCGTCGAGTTCAAATCGGCGTCAGCACCCCGCCATCCGGCGGCCATGCGGCGGCCACCTGCCCCGAAGTGACAGCGGCCCCGACCACGCGCGGTGCGTGGCCGGGGCCGCCGTCGACGGTCCGGCGGGCCCGGCCCGCCGGCGCCGGCTCAGCCGCTCGGCGTCGGGCTGGGGCTCGACGACGGCGCGGGGCTCGCCTCGGCCGGGGCCTGCTCCTGGGCGGGTGCGTCGCCGCCCAGGGCGTCGTCGGCGGCGGTGGCGCGCTTCAGTGCCTCGTTGAGACGCTTCTGCTGCTCGCCGTAGCCGGCCCAGTCGCCCTCGGCCAGACGCTCCTGGCCCTGGACCAGGGCGTCCTGAGCCTCCTCGAGGGCCGCCGAGAGCTCCTCCTCGACCGTGCCCGGAGCCGTCGGCTTCTCGCCCGGTGAGGGCGCCTCCGCCTGGTTCTCCTCCGGGGTGACCGCGCCCGAGTCGCCGTCGAACACCTGGTCCAGGGCCTCCTGGAGGGTGTCCGCGAAGCCGACCTTGTCGCCGAAGGAGACGAGCACCTTGCGCAGCGTCGGGTAGGTGGTGCCGCCCGAGGAGCGGACGTACACCGGCTGGACGTAGAGGATGCCGCCGGCCACCGGCAGGGTGATCATGTTGCCGTTGAGCACCTCGGACGCGCCCTGGCGCAGCAGGTTCAGCTCCCGCGAGACGTCCGCGTTCGAGTCGAAGTTCGCCTGCGCCTGGCCAGGGCCGGGCACCGTGGTGGACCGCGGCAGCTCGAGCAGTCGGAGCTTCCCGTAGCCCTCGGCCTTCACGCCGTCCTCCCCCGAGCCGGCGTCGCCGGTGGCGGAGAGGAAGCCGTAGAGCACGTTGCGCTGCTGGGCACCGTCCGTGATCTGCGGGATGTAGCTGCTGGTGAGGGAGAACGCCGGCTCGTCCTGGCCGGGCATCTGCAGCGTCATGTAGTACGGCGGCTGCTTGACGTCCTCCTCGCGCGTGGGGTCCGAGGGCACGGACCACGCGTCGTTGTTCTCGTAGAAGTCGTCCGCATCGGTCACGTGGTAGCGGCCGAGCAGCTCGCGCTGGACCTTGAACATGTCCTCCGGGTAGCGGACGTGGTCCATGAGTCCGGCGCTCATCTCCGAGTACGGGCGCAGCGAGGACGGGTACACGTTCTGCCAGACCCGCAGCAGCGGATCCTGGTCGTCCCACGCGTAGAGGGACACCGAGCCGTCGTACGCGTCCACCGTCGCCTTCACCGAGTTGCGGATGTAGTTCACCCGGCCCTGCATCGCCGGGTTCTGGCCCTGGCTCAGGGAGTCCACCGTGACCTCGCCCAGCTGCTGGGCGGTGGAGTACGGGAACTGGTCCGAGGTCGTGTAGGCGTCCACGATCCACTGCACGCGGCCATCGACGATCGCCGGGTAGGGGGCGGTGTCCACCGTCAGGTAGGGCGCGACCTTGCGGACGCGCTCGGCCGGGTCGCGGTCGTAGAGGATCTGCGAGGCCTCGTTCACGTCCGAGGACAGCACCAGCTCGGGCGAGCCGAACTTCACCGCGTATGCGAGCCGGTTGAACAGGTTGCCCACCGAGGGGCCGCCGTCGCCGGAGAAGGTGTACGCCGTGTCCTCCTTGGAGTCGGCCGTCTGCGGCCGGTCGCGTTCGACGGCCGGCGCGCCCTCGGGCGCACCCACCACCGAGTACGAGGGCGAGTTGTGCCCGAAGTAGATGCGCGGCTCGTAGTCCTGGTCGGAGGCCAGCGGCCCGCGCGTCGGGATCTCGGAGAGCAGCCACTGGGGCCGGCCGCCGGCCGCGACCTCGGAGGCGTCGGCCACGACCATGCCGTAGCCGTGCGTGTAGATGGTGTGGCGGTTCACCCACGACTGCGAGTCGTCCACGTTGACGTCACGGGCCGCCAGGATGGTGTCCCGCGTCTGGCCGTCCACCTCGTAGCGGTCCACGTGCAGCGTGGTGGGGAACGAGTAGTACGGACGGAACTGCTGGAGCTGCCCGAAGGTCTGGGAGATCAGGTTCGGGTCCATGAGACGGACGTTGGCCGTGTTGGCCTCCTCGCCCGCCAGGGCCCCGGCCTCGGTGTCCGTGGCCCCCTCGTAGTTCGTCACCTCGACGTCGTCCAGGCCGTACGCCTCGCGCGTCATGGCGATGTTCCGCTCGATGTACTCGGACTCGAGCGTGCGCTCGGACGGCTTCACCTGGTACTCCTGCACGATGAAGGGGTACGCCGTGCCCACCACGAGCGCCGTGATGACCAGGACCGCGGTGCCGATCAGCGACAACCGCCACCGGCCCGAGACCACCGTCCACACGAACAGGCCGGCCACGATCACGGCCGTGACCGCCAGGATCGCCGACGTCGGGATGACCGCGTTCACGTCCGTGTAGAGCGCGCCGGCCCAGTTGCCGGTCTGCGACTGCGTGGTGCGGTAGCGGTTGAGCCAGAAGTTGACGCCCTGCAGCAGCAGGAACACGGCCAGGGTGATGCCGATGTGGGCGCGCGCCGCCGGGGTGATCCGCACGCCGCCGCCCTCCTCCACGCGCACCGCGCCGTACAGGTAGTGCACCAGAAGACCGGTGATGCCGGAGACCAGGACCACCGAGATCAGGTACCCGACCACGAGCGTCAGGAACGGCAGGGTGGCCATGAAGAACATGAGGTCCAGGCCGAACTCCGGGTCCGCCTGGCCGTAGGGCACCTGGTTCAGGAACAGCAGGACCGTGTTCCAGCCGTTCATCGCGGTGGAGCCGGCGAACACGCCGAGCACGAGCGGGACACCCAGGAACACCAGGCGCCGGATGGGCTCCAGCTGGCGCTGGGCCTGGCTGAGCGAGTCCCGCGCGGCCGCGGACGCGTCCGCGGGGCGGTGGCGCCAGGCCGTGCGGATCGCCAGCCACACGGCGAGGGCCATCCCGAGCCCGGCGATCAGGAACAGCGCGGCCTTGGCGACGACCTCGGTCCAGAAGACCTCGGTGAAGCCCAGCTGCGCGAACCACAGCACGTCCGTGTAGACGTTCGTGAACACCACGAACAGCCCCACGAGCACGGCCACCGCGATGATGGTCAGCACGAGCGCGCTCGGCCGGCCCGGCCGGCCCCTGCCGCGCGCGGCGGAGGACCCGCCCCCGCCGAACGGGCCGCCGGGGCCGCGGTCGCCGTCGTCGCCCGGGCCGCGCGGGGCGCCGCCGAAGGGGCCGAACGCCCCGAACGGGCCGGACTGGCCCCCGGCGGTCCCGCCGCCGTCACGGGGCGGGCCGCCGAACGGTCCGCCGCCTCCCTGTCCGAAGCTCACTGCTCTGTCCTCTTCCCTCCCGCGTCCGCGGGGCTCTGCTCCGGTCCGGGGCGCTGCGCCCCGGACATGTCGTCCGGTCTGGTGGTCTGGTGGTCCTGGTGTGCGTCGGCTCAGCCGCACGTCCGGGCGGCGGCCGGGCTCTCCCCCCGGGCCACCGCCTCGACGATGTCGCGGGCCTGGCCCAGCGTGTCCACGGGGTACACCGTCAGACCCTCGGGCACACGGCCGGCCAGCTCCTCGCAGTTCGCCGTGGGGGCGAGGAACGTCGTGGCCCCCGCCTCGGCGGCGCCGCGCACCTTCTGCGGGATCCCGCCGATGGGACCCACGACGCCGTCCCCCGAGATCGTGCCCGTTCCCGCGATCGGGGCGCCCCCCGTCATCGCGCCCGGGGTCAGCCGCTCGATCACGGTGAGCGCGAACATCAGACCCGCCGAGGGCCCGCCGATGTCCGGCACGGTCAGCTCGACGTCCACCGGGACGTCGTAGGCGGTCTCGATCAGGGCCCCCATCTGCCACGGCTGGGGCGCGCCCTCGGGGGCGGCCGCCACCGGCACCTCGAGGTCCTGCTCCACGCCGTCGCGGCGGACCGTCAGCGTGACCGGGTCGGGCCCCGCGGCCCCGACGGCGGCGCGCACGGCCTCCAGGTCGGCCACGGGCCGTCCCTCGGCGGCGATCACCTCGTCCCCGGCCCGCAGGACACCCTCGGCGGGCCCGCCGGACACGAGCTGCTGCACGACGAGCCGCTGGGGCACCTCCCGGCCGAGCTCGTGCAGGGCCGCGGCGGTCGCGGTCTGCTGGGAGTCCGACATGGCCGCCGAATTGGCCTCGCCGACCTCGTCGGAGGTGACGCCGGTGGGGTACATCAGCTCGCGCGGGACCACGTCCACGGCGGGGTCCGTCAGGCCGCGGCCGAGATCGAGCAGGGAGGTGGTGCCGATGGGCGGGCCCCCGACCATCACGGTGGTCATGGCCAGGGTCCCCTCACCCGGGTCCGCCTCGCCGCCCTCGACGCGCAGCACCGGTCGACCCTCGCGTTCGCCCAGCAGGTCCACGGCGGGGCCGGGGCCCTCGAGGATGTAGGGGGTGGGGGCCAGCAGTGCCAGCCCGGCGCTGCCCAGGGCGAGCCATCCGGAGAAGGGCACGCGGGCGGCGCGGGTGGTCCTCGAGGGCACTGCGCGCACGCGACACCGTCTTTCCTGGGGGTCCTGATCGGGCCGTCCTCGCCGCCGGGCACGGGCCGCGCGGCGACGGTCACACCAGTCTACGCGGGGCCGCGACCCCCGCCTGCCCCGCGCGACGCCGTGCGCCATGGGCGAACCGCGCCGCCGCGACGTCGGGAGGGCGGGCGCGCCGCGCCGACGCGGATACGCTGGAGACATGAGCAACGACGCGCGCACGCCCGGATCCGACGACGGCCGCGACCCCCTGGAGGAGATGCTGCGGCAGCTCTTCGGCGGCCAGGGCCCCGACCCGGACGAAGTCCGACGCGCCATGGAGGGCCTGGGCGGCCCCGGCGGGGTGCCCTTCGACCCGTCCCAGCTGAATCCGGCCATGATGCAGCAGGCCATGGCCCAGTTCCAGGCGATGATGAGCTCCGGCTCCGGCTCGGACGGCCCCGTGAACTGGGCTCTGGCGAAGCAGGCCGCCCGCCAGGCCGTGGCCGGCGAGGACCCGGCCGTCGGCTCGTTCGCGCGACGCGAGGTGGACGAGGCGCTGCGGCTGGCCGAGCTGTGGCTCGACGGCGTCACGCAGACCGAGCCCGTCGGCAGCGTCGGCGTGGCCTGGTCCCGTGCCGAGTGGGTCGAGGCGACCATGGACCAGTGGCGCCGGCTCACCGAGCCCGTGGCCGTCTCGATGTCCCGCGCGATGTCCGCGGCCATCGAGCAGCAGCTGCCGGGCCAGCTCCCCGAGGGCATGGACGCCTCCCTGCTCGGCGGGCTGCAGCCCATGCTGAAGAACATGGGCGGCACGATGTTCGGCCTGCAGCTCGGCGGCGCCGTGGGCGCCCTGGGCAAGGAGGTGCTCTCGGGCACGGACATCGGCCTGCCCGTCGCCGGCCACCGTCTCGCCCTCGTCCCCGTGAACATCGAGGAGTTCGGCGACGGGCTCTCGGTGCCGGACGACCAGATCCGCATCTACCTGGCCCTGCGCGAGGCCGCACGCATGCGCCTGTTCCTGCACTCGCCGTGGCTCGAGCGGGACCTGTACGCCGCCGTCGAGCAGTACGCCGCGGGCATCCGCCTGGACACCGAGGGCATCGAGCGGGCCGCGCAGTCGGTGGACCCGATGGACCCCGGCTCCCTGCAGGCCGTGTTCGACGGGGCGTCCTTCATCGCCGCCCCGGACGCCACCCAGCAGGCCGCGCTGGACCAGCTGGAGCTGCTCGTCGCCCTCGTGGAGGGCTGGGTGGACGTGGTGGTCGCCGAGGCCGCGCGCCCCCTCGAGTCGGCGGCCGCCCTGCGCGAGACCATGAACCGCCGCCGCGCCTCGGGTGGCCCGGCCGAACAGGCCTTCGCCGCCCTCGTGGGCCTCGAGCTGCGCCCGCGCCGCCTGCGCGAGGCCGCCGCGTTCTGGGAGCACGTCACGGCCGAGCACGGCACGGAGTACCGCGAGGAGATCTGGCGCCATCCCGAGCGTCAGCCCACGGCGGAGGACCTCGAGGACCCCGCCGGGTACGCCGGGCGCCGCTCCGCCGCGGACGCCAGCGCCGAGTCCCTCGACGACGAGCTGCGCAAGCTCCTCGAGGGCGGCTTCGGCGACGCGCCGCGCGAGGGCTGAGCCCCTCCCGGCACGACGGCGGCGGGCGGTCCGGCACCTCGGGTGCGGGCCGCCCGCCGTCGTGTCAGCCCGCGTCCTCGTCCTCCGCCCACCGGTCTGGCGCCGTGCGACCGCGGCCTTCGGCGAAGGTGACCCCCTCGAGGAAGGCCATCGCCTCGGCGTAGCGCGGGTACCGGTCCACGAGGCGTCGGAAGGCCGGGCCGTGTCCGGACTCCAGCAGGTGGGCCAGCTCGTGGACGAGCACCGCCGCCACCACCCAGTCCGGCATGCCGCGCAGCTGCGTCGAGAGCCGGATGGTGCCGCGGGCCGGCGTGCACGAGCCCCAGCGGCGGCGCTGCCGGGCCGACCACGTGACCGAGACCGGACGGGCCCGCCCACCCAGGTGCGCCGCCGAGAGCCGTCCCGCCCAGGCCAGGAGCGCGTCGTCGGAGCGAGCGTCGGCGGGGCCGCCGTCCGGGTCGGCCGCCGGCTGCCCCGTCCCGCCGCGTGCGCCCACCTTCGCGACCATCCGGCCGATCCACTCGCGCTCCTGCGCGGCCGAGAGCCGGGCCGGGACGTTGACCTGCAGGCGGCCGTCGCGCCACGCCGCCGAGACGGTGCGGGTGCGGGCCGTGGAGCGCACGAGCCGCACGGGCGTGCCCTCCCAGTCCAGATGGATGCTCTCGCGGGCGGGACCGCGGTGGGCGGCCGGGACGGCACGCGGAGGGCGGCCGGGGGCGGGCGGGACAGGGCGCATCCGGCCATTGTCCGGCATGGGCCGCAGGCTGTGGACAATCCGGCGCGGTCCGGGAGTGCCCTGGCAGGGTGGGAGGCACCGAGCCGAGAGGAGAGCCGTGCGCACCGTCGCCGAGACCGTCACCACCGTCCCTCATGATGCCGCCGCGTCAGCGCTGGAGCCGGGGGCGTGGGCCCCGCCGACGGACGTCCATGTGGCGGGCCTCGACGCGGTGGGCGCGGCGATCGCCCACGCGCTGGCGGGGGCCGGGGCGCTGCGCCTGGCCCTGTGGGATCCGCGGCCCGTCGACGCCGCGGACCTGGGGACCGGCCTGCTGCCCGGGGACCTCGGTCGGCCCCGGGCGGGTGCGCTCGAGCGCCGGCTGGGCGATGTGGCCCCCGGGCTGCGCGTCTTCGCGCACCACGGCCCGGTGCCGGTGCTCGTGGGGCAGGCGACGGTGGCGGTGGGGTCCGTGCTCGACGCGGACCTGGCCGCGCAGGCCCTGGCCGCCGACCACCCGCTGCTGCCGGTCACGGTGGGGCCGAGAGCGGTCACGGTCGGACCGTGGTGCGCCCCCGGGGTGCGCGGGTGCCCGCTGTGCCGATGGCCCGCGGACCCGGCGGGCGTCCCCGGTGTCCCGACGGCGCCCGGCCCGTCGGCGCACCGGGGACAGGTGGACGGGCTCGCGGCGCTGCGGGCCGCCGTGCTGACCGTGGACGCGCTGCGGACCGGACCGGCCCCCGGCGTGCTGCGGGCCGATCGGGTGACGGGACGCACGCGCCGGGTGAAGGTCCGCCCCCGGCCCGGCTGCGCCTGCGACCCGGATGCGCTCGGCTGGGCGTTCTGACGGGGGCGGCGCCGCCGGCGGAACGGGGTGCGGGCCCGCGGCTCAGGCCGTCGGGGTGCCGTGCAGCAGCTCGAGCAGCTCCGGTCCGTGCTTCTCCAGCTTGGTCTTGCCGAGGCCGGGCACCTTCAGGAGCTCTGCCGGGGTCCTCGGCATGGCCTCGGCGATGGCCACGAGGGTGGCGTCCGTGAACACCACGAACGCGGGCATCCGCATCTCGGCGGCCGTGCGGGTGCGCCAGTCGCGCAGCTCCTCGAGCACGGCCTCGTCGTAGGTGGCGGGGCAGTCCAGGCAGCTGCCGACCTTGCGCTCGGCTCCCGTCTCGAGGGGCTTGCCGCACGTGCGGCACACGG
Organism: Micrococcus sp. Mcc89; assembly: GCF_024519795.1. Classification (NCBI taxonomy): domain Bacteria; kingdom Bacillati; phylum Actinomycetota; class Actinomycetes; order Micrococcales; family Micrococcaceae; genus Micrococcus; species Micrococcus sp. Mcc89. The sequence continues at coordinate 17,424 of NZ_JALJRI010000064.1, forward strand.
CGACCTTCGCACCCCGACGCCGCGGCGCCGTCGGGCCGGCCGCGGATCCGCGGGCCGGGGCGTGTTCGCGGGTGCCGCCGAGGGTCGGGTCGATGGCCCACAGGAACCGGGAGGGCCGCCGGGTGGAGCGCCCGCCCGTGCCCCGCGAGAGCGTCCACGTCAGCGACAGGTGCTGGCGGGCACGCGTGATCCCCACGTAGAGCAGGCGCCGTTCCTCGTCCACCTCGGCCTGGGTCTCCGCGAAGGAGATCGGCATGAGCCCCTCGGACAGGCCCACGAGGAACACCGCGTCCCACTCGAGGCCCTTGGCGGAGTGCAGCGAGGCCAGGGTGATGCCCTGCACCGTCGGCGCGTGCTGGTGCTGAGCCCGCTCGTCGAGCTCGGCCACGAGCTCGGTCAGCGTGAACTCGGCCCCGCGCGTCGTGGCGAGCTGGCCGGCGAGGTTGACGAGGGCGTGCAGGGACTCCCACCGTTCACGGGCCGCGCCGGAGGCCGAAGGCGGTTCGGCGGAGTAGCCGAGCGAGGAGAGCACGTCCCGCACCCGGTCCGTGACGTCGTCGCCCGTCAGGTCCTGGGCCGCGCGGGCGGCGGCCCGCAGCTGCAGGATGCCGTCGCGCACCTCGCGCCGGGAGAAGAACCGCTCGCCGCCGCGCAGCTGGTAGCCGATGCCCGCTGAGGACAGCGCCGTCTCGAAGGCCTGGGACTGGCCGTTGGTGCGGAACAGGACGGCGATCTCGGAGGCAGGCACGCCATCGTCGATCAGCGCCGCGATCCGGTCGGCGACCCAGCCGGCCTCGGCCTCGTCGTCGGTGCACTCCGCGAACACGAGGTCGGGGCCGGCCGGCCGCTGGGAGACGAGCTCGAGGGGGTCGGGCCAGCGCGGCATCGTGCGGTCCCGCTCCCCCGCCTTGGTGCGGTCCGCCAGCAGGCGGTTGGCCGCCTCCACGATCTGCGGGCTGGACCGGTAGTCGCGCACGAGCCGGACCACCGTGGCCGCGGGGTACCGCTCACGGAAGTCGGTGAGGAAGCGGGAGGTCGCGCCCGTGAACGAGTAGATCGTCTGGGAGGCGTCGCCGACGACGCACAGGTCGCCGCGGTCGCCGAGCCAGAGGTCGAGCAGGCGGTGCTGCAGCGGCGAGACGTCCTGGTACTCGTCCACCACGAACACCCGGTACTGGTCCCGGATCGTGGCCGCGATCTGCGGCTCGGTGGACAGGATCCCCACGAGGATCAGCAGCACGTCCTCGAAGTCGATCATGTTCCGGGCCGTCTTGGCCTCCTCGTAGCCCGTGTAGAGACGGGCGACGGTGGTGGCGGTCCAGCCGGCGGGCATCTCCCGCTCCTTGGCGGCCTCCGCGTAGCCCTCGGGGGCGTGCAGGGAGACCTTGGCCCACTCGATCTCGCCGGCGAGGTCGCGCAGTCCGGCCCGGTCCACGGTCATCCGCATGCGCTGGGCGACCTCGGTGAGCAGGCGCACCTTGTTCTCGATCAGCGAGGGCATGGGGCCGCCCACGGCCTGGGGCCAGAAGTACTGCAGCTGGCGCAGGGCAGCGGAGTGGAAGGTGCGGGCCTGGACGCCGGCCACGCCGAGGTCGCGCAGGCGGGTGCGCATCTCCGCGGCGGCGCGCGCCGTGAAGGTCAGGGCGAGGGTGCGGTGCGGGTCGAAGACGCCGGAGGCGACGCCGTAGGCGATGCGGTGCGTGATGGCGCGGGTCTTGCCGGTGCCGGCGCCGGCCAGGATGCAGACAGGCCCGTGCAGGGCCGTGGCGGCCCGGCGCTGCTCCGGGTCGAGGCCGCGGAGGATCTCGTCGGGAGTGCTCATGCGGGACGAGTCCTCCTTAGGTGATCAGGGTCTGCGCATCGGGCAGCGTCCCACCGTACCAATCCTCGATGAGCGCCCGCGCGATGGACACGGCCCCGGGCAGGGTGACGTCGCCCTCGCGGGCCAGATGCGCGAGCTCCTCCCGCTCGAACCAGCGCACGGAGAGGATCTCCTCGCCGTCCGGAACCGGCTCGGCGCCGGCCGGGGCCAGGGCGGTGAACCCGAGCATGAGCGAGCGCGGGAACGGCCACGGCTGGGAGCCGCGGTAGCGCGGCTGCGTCACCGTGATCCCGGACTCCTCCGCGATCTCCCGGACCACCGCGTGCTCCAGGGACTCCCCCGGCTCCACGAACCCGGCCAGGCAGGAGTACAGCCCCTCGGGCCACGCCGCGTTGCGGCCCAGCAGGATCCGCCCGGCCGGGTCGATGACGGCCACGATCACCGCCGGGTCCGTGCGCGGGAACTGATCCCGGGAGCAGTCGCGGCAACGACGCACCCAGCCGGCCGCCTCGACGTCCGTGACGCCGCCGCAGAACGCGCAGAAGCGGTGGGTGGCGTGCCAGTTGGCGTTCGCGACGGCGGCCACGAACAGCCCGGTGTCCGCGTCGCTGAGGGCGGCGGCCGCGTCGCGGAGGCCGACCCACACGGCGTCCGCGAGCGCGGTGGCCGCGTCCTCGGGCAGGGCCGCCGGCGGCTCGACGGCGACGGAGACCACCGCGCGCTCCCGCCCGTGCGGGCCCCGGTCCGCCGCGGTGCCGCGGCCCAGATACGCGGCCTCGGCCGGCACGGGGCCGGAGGGCGCGGTGAAGACGAGCCGGCCGTCCGCGACCGGCGCGCGGCCGCCCTGCAGCCACAGGACCTCCGTCTCCTCGCGCGCCCAGACGGCCGCCAGGTGGCCCGGGTCGAGGCGGGCCACGGCACCGCGGTCCAGCTCCTCGCGGGCCAGCGGCAGGGCCAGGGGTGGTGCGGCGGTGGGGTCGGACGACGACGGGGGGCAGGAAGCCATGCGTCCAGGCTAGCGACCCGTCTCCGGTGCGCCCGACGACGGGGGAGGGCGTTCCGCGCCTAGGCTGGAGGGGTGGATCGTCAGCCCCTTCGTCTCGCAGCCCTGGCCGCCGCGGCCGTCCCCGGCCTCGCCCCCGTCTCCGTGGAGGCGAGCCCGGACGACCCCGCGGACTTCTCGACCGCCGTCGTCGTGGACGGTGAGGGCCAGCGGTGGCGGGTCCGCTCGCCCCGCACCCCGGAGGCGGGCATCCGTCTCGAGACGGAGCTGCAGGTGCTGGCGGGCCTGACCCCGGCGGTGCGCGCCGGCCTGCCGTTCCGCACGCCCTCCGTGGCGGGCGCGGTGCGGCTCGAGGGGCTGCGCACCTTCGTCTACCAGGACATGCCCGGGCGTCCCGTCACCCTGGATGAGCTGGCCCGGCTCGGCGAGCCCGCGGTGCAGGACGTGGGCCGTGTGCTGGCCGCGATCCACACGCTGTCCTCGGATGTCGTGGACCACGCGGACCTGCCCTCCTACACGGCGGAGCAGATCCGGCAGCGTCACCTCCACGCCCTCGACCAGGCGGCCACCTCCGGCCGCGTGCCGCCCCTGCTGCTGCGCCGCTGGGAGGAGGCCATGGAGGAGGAGGCCCTGTGGCGGTTCACCCCGGTGCCTGTGCACGGTGACCTGCACGAGGACAACCTGCTCCTCGAACGCGGCCGCGTGGTGGGCGTGACGGGCTGGACGGACCTGCACGTGGGCGATCCGGCCGACGACGTCGCCTGGCTGGCCGCCGCCACGGACCCGGACCTGGCCGACCGCGTCCTCGACGCCTACGCGGCCCGGCGCGCCGACGCGGGGGCCGCCGACGACGGCGACGCGCACCTGATGCGCCGTGCGGCGCTGCTCGCCGAGTTCGCCCTCGCCCAGTGGCTCACGCGGGGTTTGGACCGGCACGACGAGGGGATGGTCGCCGAGGCGGAGACCATGCTGGCCGAGCTCGAGGGCGACGTGCGCGCCGCGCAGGAGGCGGCCGCGCGCCAGGCGGAGGCCGACGCGGCCGCCGACGCCGCCGAGGACGCCCGGGATGCGGCGGAGGACGCCCGGGAGGCCGCGGCCGCGAGGACCGCGGACCCGGAGACGGGGCCGCTGCCCGCCGTCGAGGTGGTGCGGCCGATCAACGGCGGGCCAGGGCGTCCGTGATGTGACGCTCGAGCTCCTCCTCCCCCGGCAGGTCCGGGAAGGAGCGCTCCTGCCCGTGGGCCACATATACGAAGCTGGCCCCGATCCGTTCCAGCGGGATCCCGTGCAGCCGTGACCAGGCGAGCCGGTAGACGGCCAGCTGCAGCGACTTGAGCTCGAGGTCGCGGCCCCGCGGCACGGCGCCGGTCTTCCAGTCGACGAGCTCCCAGTCGGCCTCGGGGTCGAAGGGCAGGCGGGGGTCGCCGCCGGAGCGGTAGATCGCGTCGACCCGGCCGCGCAGCGTGATCCCGCCGACCGTCGTCTCGACCGGGGCCTCGACGAAGGCCGGGGTGCGCTCCGCCCAGCGCGAGGAGCGGAACCACTCCTGCATCGGGCCGAGGTCGAGGGCCTCGTCGACCCACAGGTCCGCGGCGTCCTCGGCCGAGTCGATGTCCAGCATGCCGGTGGCCCCGAAGCGCTCCTCGAGCCACGCGTGGAACGCCGTGCCGCGCCGCGCCGCGTGCGCGGGCGGCCGGGGCAGGGGCCGGCGCAGCTGCTCGGCCACGGCCTGCGGGTCGGCGGCGAGCTCGCCGTAGAGGGACACGGAGACGTGCTCGGGCAGGGCGGTCTCCCCGCCCGTCCCGGCGACGTCCCGGCGGCGCAGCAGCACCCAGTCCACCTGGCGGGCCAGCTCCGGGTCGTCCCCGAGCGCCGCCGGGTCCGCGGCGTGCACGGCCGCGGCGGCCGCCTCCACCCCGTGCCGGCGGGCCCGGGAGCGGCGCGGCAGCGGCTGCCAGCGTTCCTCGTCCTCGGGGTCCTCCGGGTCGGCGACGAAGGCCTCCGGGCCGTCGAGCGGGTCGAAGGGCCAGCGGGCGACCAGCGTCCGGCCCGCGGCGGGGTTGGCCTCGGGCAGGTCGTCCTCGGCCGGGGCGGGGCCGAGCGCGACGCCGGGCACCTCCCCCGCCAGACCGGCCACCTCCTCGAGGAAGGCCGAGGCCGGCAGGGGCTCCTTGTTGACTCCCTTGAACAGGGAGGTGCTCAGCCACAGGGCGGATCGCGCGCGCGTGTACGCGACGTAGGCCAGGCGCCGCTCCTCGCGCTCGGCGTGGGCGGCCACGGCCACGGCATAGGGGTCCGGGTTGCCCTCCTGGGCCGCCTTCGAGCTGTATCCGGTGCCGGCCGACTGGACCCAGTCCCGCTGGTCCTGCGCCCACGAGCCGTCCCACTGCGGCAGCGACGCGCGGTCCCCGCGCAGGGGCCACGGCAGCGCGCCGGCCCGGGGGCTGGTCCAGCGGTCCGCCCGCGTGGAGGGGAACGTGCCCTCCTGCAGGCCGGGGACCGCGACGACGTCCCACTCGAGCCCCTTCGAGGCGTGCGCGGTGAGCACCTGGACCAGGCCGGGGGTGGGCTCGGCGTTCTCGACGCCGAGGCCGTCCTCGTGCTCGAGGACGGACTCCGTCCAGGCCAGGAACGCCGTCAGGTCCGTCGCCGTGGTGCCGGCGCCGAAGTCGCGGGCCGCGTCCTGGAACGCGTTCAGGTGCCTCCGGGCCGCGGCCGCGGAGACGCCGGGCCGCAGGGCCACCTCGACGTCCAGCCCCGTCTCACGGATCACCTCCGCGATGAGGTCGGCCGGGTCCTCCCCGGTGCGCGTAGAGAGCCGGCGCAGCTCGGCGTTGACGGCCCTCAGTCGGGCCAGGCCCTCGGGTGAGAAGCCGCGGCCGCGCGAGCCGACCCAGTCCGTCCCCTCCCCGGGCAGGGAGTCGAGGGCCTCCAGCAGGGCGGCGGCGTCGGCGTCCTCCTCGGGGCTCACGTCCCGGGCCGGGTCCGGGGCGTCCCCGGCGGGGTCCTCCCGCCCACCGCCGGCCCGCCGGGCCCGCAGCCGCGAGACGAACCGGGCGCGCTCCTGCAGCACCTCGAGGTCGGCCACGCCGATGCGCCAGCGCGGGCCGGTGAGCAGGCGGACGAGCTGGTCGCTGCGCGTGGGGTCGGCCAGCACGTGGAGGACGGCGAGCACCTCGGCGACCTCCGGCAGCGCCAGCAGCCCGGAGAGCCCGAGCACCTCGTAGGGCAGGCCGGCGGCGTCGAGCGCGTCCAGCACGGGGCCGAACTGGGCGCGGGTGCGGCACAGGACGGCGCGGCTCGGGGTGGTCCCCCCGGGCCCGGACCCGGTGAGGGCGCCGAGGCGGGCGACGACGTCGGCGGCCTCCTCCTCCGCGGTGACGAACCGGTCCACCCGGACGACGCCCTCCCCCGCGCCCGGCCGGGGCCGCAGGGTGCGCACCTCCACCGGCGCGCCGCCCGCCGCGGCGGCGTGGGCGTTCAGCGGTGCGGCGACGGCGTTGGCGACCGCCAGGATCGACTCCTCGTTGCGCCACGCGATCGTCAGGTGCGAGACGTCCGCGTTCACGCGCCGCGGGGCGCCGCCGGGGCCGGTCTCCAGTCGGGGGAAGGCGTGCGGGAAGGCGAAGAGCTGCCCGGCGGAGGCGCCGCGGAAGCCGTAGATCGACTGGTGGGGGTCGCCCACCGCGGTGACGCAGTGCCCCAGCCCGGGCGCGTCGTCCTCGGGGCCGCGCGGGCCGAACAGCCCGGCGAAGATCCGCATCTGGGCGTGGGAGGTGTCCTGGAACTCGTCCAGCAGCACCACGGGGAACCGCGCGCGCTCCTGCTCGCCGGCCGCCGGCACCTCGACGGCGATGCGCGCCGCGTGGCGCAGCAGGTCGCCGAAGTCCATGACGTCCTGCTCGCGCTTGACCTCGTCGTAGCGGGCCACGAGGTCCGCCATGAGGGCGCGGTCCGCCAGGCCGGTCAGGAACTCCTGGATCTCCTTCGAGGGGGTCTTGGCGCGCGGGGGCAGGGGCAGGGCGCTCCCCTGCTCGGCCAGCCGGGCGAGGAACTCGCGCACCTCGTCCGCGGTCACCAGGTGCTCGGCCATGTCCCCGGCCAGCCGCAACGCCTGCGTGATGAGCCGGGACGGGGCCACGCCGAGGGTGTCCGCGACCACCGGATGCGAACGCACGACGGCGCCCATGAGCCGGTGGGCGTCCGCGCCTCCGAGCAGCCGCGCCTCCGGTTCCACGCCGATCCGCAGGCCGTGGTCCCTGACGAGCGCGCCGGCGTAGGAGTGGTACGTGGACACCGAGGCGCGGCCCAGGTCCTCGGGCTCCCCGTCGAAGCCGGGGATCTCGAGGCCGGAGCGCAGCAGGGCGTCCACGCGCCCGTTGATCCGGTCGGCGAGCTCACCGGACGCCTTCCGGGTGAACGTGACGCCGAGGACCTCGTCCGGGCGCACGAGACCGTTGGCTACGAGCCAGACCACGCGGTCGGCCATGGTGGCGGTCTTGCCGGAGCCGGCGCCGGCCAGCACCAGGCGCGGAGTGAGCGGGGCGGTGACCACCTCGGCCTGCTCCTCCGTGGGCGGGGGCAGCCGCAGCCGCGCCGCGATGTCCTCCGGCGAGTGGACCGCGTCCTCGACGCGCGGACGATCGGTCTGGGCGGCGGGATCGCCGGTCAGCGGGGCCATTCGGTGACCTGCCTTCCTTCGGAGCAGAGCGGACAGACGGAGGGCAGCGCGCACCGGCGGGCGCCGGCCTCGTGGAGGGCGAGGAAGCGCGGCCCCGTGGTGCGGCGGGCCGCCGTGAACACCTGCTCGAGCGCCCAGGTGTCCTCGTCCTCGAGGGCCGGCTGGTCCTGCACCTTGGTCTTCTGGGTGCCGGCGCCGAGCTGGACGAGGGCCGCGCCGGCCGGTGTCGTGGGGTGCTCCAGGCCGGCGAGCGCGGCGCGCAGGGCGGGGTCCGTGGCGGGGTCGTCCCGGACCTGCTCCAGACCGCCGGCGCGGACGGCCACCTGATAGGCGGCCAGCTGGGGCTGGCGCGCCATCTCCGCGCCGGTGGGCGCGCTGCGGCCGGTCTTGAGGTCGGCGATGAAGGGTCGGCCCTGCGCATCCGCCTCGAGCCGGTCCACGACGCCGGTGATCCGGACGGTGGTCCCGCCCCAGGTCAGGTCCGCGAGGAGCCGCACCTCCTGGGCCACGGGCCGACGCCCGGCCGCCCGGGCGATGCTCCAGTAGCCGATGTAGGCGTCCACCAGGCCGCGGGCCCGGTCGTGCTCGATCTCCGTGATCCAGCCCTCCGGCAGGCCGAGTTCGGGCAGGCGGCGTTCCAGTTCGGCGCGCACGTCCTCGGGCACGCCCTCGGGGTGGTGTTCGGCCACCGAGTGCACGAGCGTGCCCACGGACTGGGCGAGGGTTCCGCCCGCGTTCGCGCCGACGTGGTACAGCACCCAGTTCAGCGGATTGCGCAGGGCCGTCTCCACGCGGGAGGGCGAGAGCGCGACGACCTCGCGCTCCGGGTCGACGAGCGCGGCCTCGGTGGACAGCGGCAGCAGGCCCCACCAGCGTCGGGGGTCCGCGACGGTCACGCCGTCCTCGGCGAGGACCGCCAGGCCGGCGGCCGCCGCGGCCCGGGATGTCGCCCCGTCGGCCGCGTCCGCCTCGTCCCCGGCCTCCAGGACGCGGCGCAGCCGGCCGACGAGCGCGGACGCCGTGATCGGGTCGGGGACCGCGGTGAGCCGCCGGACGCCGGCGGCGTCGCGCGCCTCGGCGGGCAGCCGTTCGGGCGGGTCCACCAGGTCGAGGAAGTCGGAGGGGCCCTCATCCGGCGAGCGGACGGCCGTGACGACCACCTGACGCCGTGCCCGGGAGACCGCGGCCGCGAGCATGCGCAGCTCGTCCTGGCGGACCTCGCGCAGCCGGGTGCGGTGGTCCGTGGGCCACGGGGCGTCCGCGGGCAGGGTCACGAGGTCCACGAGGTCGGTGGCGCCGAGCAGCTGGCCGCGCAGCCGGGTGTTCGGCCACACGCCCTCCTGCAGGCCCACGACGATCACCGTGTCCCACTCCTGGCCGGCCGCCGCGGCGGGGGTGCGCACGTGCACGGCGTCACCGGACTCGGCACGGCGGGCCAGGGTGTCCACGGGCAGGTCCTGGGACTCCATGTAGACGGCGAACGACTCGGGCGACGCGCCCGGGAACTGGTCCACGAAGCGCTCGGCCACCTTGAACAGGGCGACGACGGCGTCGAGGTCCGCGTCCGCCCGGCGGGACTCGCGGCGGTCGTTCGCGTGCTCGGCGGGCCGCAGCGCGAGCGAACGCCACCGCTCGGCCCGACCGGAGGCGGACCACAGCGCCCACAGCACGGTCTCGGGCGAGGCCGAGGGGGCGCGGGCGGCCTCCAGGCCGTCCCGGAGCATCCAGTGGACGCGGCGCAGGGCGCGGTGCCGCTCGTGCTCGGGGCCGGCCAGGCTCGGGTCCAGCAGGGCCGCGGCGAGCAGCGCGTCCGAGGTGCGCCGGCCGCCCCGGCCCCGCTCGGCGGCCAGCAGGTCCTGGCGCAGCCGCCGCACGTGCAGCGCGCTGGCCATCCCGTACCGGCCGGTGAGCAGTCCCACGACCTCGTCCGGGTCGAGCACGTCCTCGACCCGGGCCTCCGGATCCTCCGCGAGCGCCCCCGCCGCGTCCACCAGCGTGAGCAGGGGCGCGACGGCGGGCTCCTCCTTCAGCACGAGCCCGGCGGCGTCGCGCAGCACGGGGACGCCCTCGGCCTCCAGGTGGCGGGCGAGCGCGGCCACACGGGAGCCGGAGCGGGCGACCACGAGGATCCGGTCCAGGGGCACCCCGTCCTCGTGGTGGACCCGCAGCACCCGTTCGAGGACGAGCTGGTCCTCGTGGGCGCGGGTGGGCACGACGTGCGCGCGGACGGCGCCGTCACCGTCCGCCGGGACGGTCTCGGTCCGGGTCCGTTCGACGCCGGCGGTGCGCTGGCGGACCCGGCGGGCCACGCGCAGGTAGGCGTCCTGGACCTCGGCGCGCATGCGGTGCCCGCGCGTCAGCACCCGGACGCGCCCGTCCGGGGACGCGGGCGGGGCGGCCCCCGGCACGGGATCGGGGTCGAGGACCCCGGGGTACCGGGCGAGGAGGTCGGGCCGGGCGCCGCGGAAGCCCTCCACGGTGGTGTCCGGCGACGCGGTGAGCAGCACGTCCCGCCCGCGTCCGAGCACGGTGAGCAGGTCGTGCACGGCGGGGGTGGCCTCGTGGAGGTCCTCGACCACGAGCACGGCCAGGCGGTCCCGCTCCGCCGCCACGAACGCCTGCGCCGCGGCGTCGCGCTCCGGGTCCTCGGGATGCCGCTCGGTGAGCACGCGGACGGCGGCGGACAGCAGCCCGGCGGCGTCGAACGCCTCGGCCATGCCCAGGTCGATCCGGTCCCGGTAGTCCTGCAGCAGCACGGCCGCGGCCTCCCACTCGGGGCGCCCGTGGGCGGTGCCGAGCTCCTGCAGGCGGCCCGGCTCGAGGCCGAGCTCGCTCATGCGGTCCACGAGCTCGCGGACCTCGCGGCGGAATCCCCGCGCCTCCACGGCGGGGGCGACGTCGGCCGGCCAGTCCGGCGCGGCGGCGAGGCCGGCGGCGTAGCCCTCGAGCAGCTCGGCGATGACCGTGTCCTGCTCGGCACCGGTGAGCAGCCGGGGGGCGACCTCCAGATGCCTCAGCGGTCCCGTGACGCGGGCGCGGCGCAGCAGGTCGAACGCGTAGGAGGACCAGGTCCGCACGGGAGTGACGGCGCGGGTGCCTCGACCGGCGGCGGCGAGCCGGCGGGTCAGGGCGTCGCGCAGCCGCGCCGCCGCGTCCCGGCTCGGGGCCAGCAGCAGGAGGGACTCGGGGTCCAGCCCCTCCTCGATCCGGCGGGCCGCGTACTCGACCGCCACGGTGGTGCGCCCCGTGCCGGGGGCGCCCAGCACGAGCACGGCGCCGTGCCCGGGGGCGAGCGAGGCGATCGCCTCCTGCTCGTCCGTGAGCGTGATCCGGTCCTCGGGCGCGGCGGCCGTGCGCACCAGCCGGGCGGCCCGTTCCGGCGCCGCCGCGTCGTCGTCGAAGGGGTCCTCCCCGTGTTCCCTGGTCATGGACCCATCCTCGCACCGGGCCCGGACACGATACGGTCGGCGATCGCACGGATCGCCCGCGCGGCGCCGTCGTCGGGCTCCCAGCGGGCCCGGCGCAGGTCCACGCGCCCGGCCGGGGTGCGGGGCGTGCCCTCCCGCTCGTGCTCGACGGCGGCCCGCGCGGCCAGCTCCGGGGGCAGCGAGCCGTCGGCCCGGACCACCCGCCACCACGGCGTGCCGGGGCTCGATTCGGCCATCGCCCGGCCGGCCTGCCGCGGACCGCCGACCCCCAGCAGGCCGGCCAGCCCCCCGTAGCTGACGGCGCGTCCGGGCGGGACCAGACGGGCGAGCGCCTCGAGCCCCTCGCCGAGGGTGAGCGGTCCGTCGTCGCGGTGGCGAGCGGCGGGGAGCACAGGGTGATCGGTCACGACCCCATCCTGTCGTGTCCGCCGGTCCGGGTAGCGTGAGGCGCGTGACTTGGCATGAGAGCATCCGCGCCGGCTTCGACCTCGAGACCACCGGACGTGATCCGCGCACCGCGCTGATCGTGACCGCCACCCTGGTGATGGTGGACGAGCACGGCCGCGCCGCGTCGTCGGCCGAGTGGCTCGTGGACCCGGGCGTGCCCATCCCCGCCGAGGCGGCCGAGGTCCACGGCGTCACCACGGAGCGGGCGCAGGCGGAGGGCATGCCCGCCGCGCAGGGCGTCGCGGAGATCACCGAGACCCTGCGGGACCTGTTCGCGGCGGGCATCCCCGTGGTGGCGTTCAACGGCGTGTACGACTTCACGGTGATGGACCGGGAGGCGCGCCGCCACGGGCTGACGCCGCTCGAGGCCCGCCCCGTGATCGACCCGTTCGTGCTGGACAAGCAGGTGGACCGGTTCCGCAAGGGCAAGCGCACGCTCTCCGCGGTGTCCGAGCACTACGGGGTGACCCTGGAGAACGCGCACACCTCCGCGGCGGACGCCCTCGCCGCCGTCCAGGTGGCCGACGCCCTGGCCGCCCGGTACGAGCAGCTGCGCGTGGCGCCGACGGACCTGCACGAGCGGCAGGTCCGCTGGAAGGCCGAGCAGGCGGAGAGCTTCGAGCAGTACCTGCGACGCAAGGACCCGCAGGCCACCGTCTCGCGCCACTGGCCGGTCGAGGCCGAGCGCTGAGCGCCCGGCCCCGACCCGCACCCGGGTCTCAGCCCTGGGGCGTCGCCGCCGCGGCCGCCTTCGCCGCGGCCGGCAGCGCGTCGAGCACCCGGGTGACCGCCGCGTCGTCGTGAGCGGCGGAGACGAACCAGGCCTCGAACACGGACGGCGGCAGGTACACGCGGGAGGCCAGCATCGACTGGAAGAACGGGGCGTAGCGGAAGACCTCCTGGCCCTGGGCGTCCCGGTAGTCCCGCACGCCGGTGCCGGAGGTGCCGAACGCCAGGGAGAACAGGGTGCCGGCCCGCTGGATCGAGTGGTCCACGCCCTCGGCGTCGAGCGCGGCCACGAGGCCCTCGCGCACGGCGTCCGAGGCGCGCGTCACGGCCGCGTAGACGGCCTCGTCGGCGCGGGAGAGCGTGGCGTGGCCGGCGGCCATGGCCACCGGATTCCCGGAGAGGGTGCCGGCCTGGTACACGGGGCCGAGCGGGGCCAGGTGGTCCATGATCTCGGCGGAGCCGCCCAGGGCGGCCGCGGGCATGCCGCCGCCGATCACCTTGCCGAAGCACCAGATGTCCGGGGTCCAGCCCTCGGGCTGTCCGGACAGGCCCCAGCCGCCCGTGGCGGTGGCGCGGAAGCCGGTGAGCACCTCGTCCCAGATCAGCAGCGCGCCGTGGCGGCGGGTGATCTCGCGCAGGAACGCGTTGAAGCCCTCGGCGGGCTCCACGACGCCCATGTTGCAGGGCACGGCCTCCGTGATGAGCGCGGCGATGCGCTCACCGTGCTCGGCGAACACGGCCTCGACGGCGGCGCGGTCGTTGTAGTCCACCACGAGGGTCTCGGAGGCGGCGGCCTCGGTGACGCCCGCGGAGCCGGGCAGGGCGGCGGTCGCCACGCCCGAGCCGGCCGCGGCCAGCAGGCCGTCCGAGTGGCCGTGGTAGCAGCCGGCGAACTTCACGATCAGGTTGCGGCCGGTCACGCCGCGGGCCAGGCGCAGGGCCGTCATGGTGGCCTCGGTGCCGGTGGACACGAAGCGCACGCGCTCGACCGGGACCTTGGAGGCGATCAGCTCGGCCAGCGCGGTCTCCTCCAGCGTGGAGGTGCCGAAGCCGAGGCCGCGGTCCACGGCGGCGTGCACGGCCTCGACGACCTCGGGGTGCTGGTGGCCCAGCAGCATGGGGCCCCACGAGCAGACCAGGTCCACGTACTCGTTGCCCTCGACGTCGGTCAGGTACGGGCCGCGTGCGCCGGCCATGAACCGGGGCGTGCCGCCCACCGAGCCGAAGGCGCGCACGGGTGAGTCGACGCCGCCGGGGATGACGGCCTGGGCCGCGGCGAAGGCGGCGGCGTTCGTGGTCGGGGTCGCGTTCGGGGTGGTCGTCATCAGAGCGAGTCCTCCTGGATCCAGCGGGCCAGCTCGGCGGCCCAGTAGGTCAGCACGGTGTCGGCGCCGGCGCGCCGGATGGAGAGCACGGACTCGATGATCGCGGCCTTCCGGTCGATCCAGCCGTTGGCCGCGGCGGCCTCGATCATCGCGTACTCCCCCGAGATCTGGTAAGCGGAGACGGGCACGTCCGCCATGTCCGCCACGTCGCGCACGATGTCCAGGTAGCTCATGGCGGGCTTGACCATGACCATGTCCGCACCCTCCTCGAGGTCCAGGGAGACCTCGAGCAGCCCCTCGGTCCGGTTCGCGGGGTCCATCTGGTAGGTCTTGCGGTCGCCCTGCAGGGCGGAGTCGACGGCGTCCCGGAACGGGCCGTAGAACGCGGAGGAGTACTTCGCGGCGTAGGCGAGGATCGCGGTGTCGGTGCGGCCGGCGTCGTCGAGGGCCTCGCGGATCACGCGGACCTGGCCGTCCATCATCCCGGAGGGGCCGAGCACGTCCGCGCCGGCCTCGGCCTGCGCCACGCCCATCTGCGCGTAGATCTCCAGCGTGGCGTCGTTGTCCACGACGCCGTCCGCGGTGAGCACGCCGCAGTGCCCGTGGTCGGTGAACTCGTCCAGGCACAGGTCGCTCATCACCACGACGGCGTCCCCCACCTCCGCCTTGACGTCCCGGATGGCCGCGTTGAGCACGCCCTCCGGATCCAGTGAGGCGGAGCCCGTGGCGTCCCGTTGGGCCGGGATGCCGAAGAGCATGATGCCGCCGACGCCCAGCTGGGCGGCCTCGGCGGCGGCGGCCTTGAGCGTGTCCGTGGTGTGCTGCACGACGCCCGGCATGGAGGCGATGGGCTGCGGCTCGCCCACGCCCTCCTTGATGAAGGCGGGCAGGATCAGCTGGTTCGGGTGGATGCGGGTCTCGGCGACCAGCCGGCGCAGGGCGGCGGACTGGCGGAGCCGACGGGGACGCTGATGGGGGAAGGACATGGCCTCGAGTCTAGGGCATGTCTGACAATCGTTTTGACCATGCGAGCACAGCATTCAGGACCACA
>NZ_JALJRI010000065.1:0-787 GCF_024519795.1 Micrococcus sp. Mcc89
GTTCGAATCCAACCGGGGGAGCCGAGCAGAGGCCCCTGCACCGACCATGTCGGTGTGGGGGCCTCTTCGTGCCTGGAGGACGACCGGGCCTAGAACGTGTCTGGCAATGAATCCAGGGGTCAGCTGACACCCTGGATCGCATCTTTCGTATCCAGACGCTCTCCGACGCCCGGGTGATGGCCGAGGTCATCATCTGCCGGTATCAGCACGTGAGTTCTGTGGCGGGATCTGCCCGAGGTCTACGGGCCCTGGCAGACCGCGCTGACCTGGTGCTGGCGGATGGCAGCTGAGGGCACCTGGCATGAAGTGCTAGCAACATTGGCGGCCGCCAGCGACGCCCAGGGCCTCATCTATGGATCGGTCCGGACTGGACTCCGCGATCGCCCACGCTCATCAGCAAGCCACGGACATTGCCCGCCATGCAGGGGATGGATCGAACTACGGGAATCTGCGGGATGAACCTGCCGGTCGCGGTATCGGACGCTCACGTGGCAGGTTGAGCACGAAGATCCATCAGCTCGACGCGGGGGCAGGAATGCCATTGGCCAGCTTGATCGCCTGAGCCAGGCAGGGGATTGACCGATGACGACTCCACTGCTTGGGCAGCCGCGGCGGTCATCCCCGTGTGAGCTGGCCATCAGGGCCACCGCAGGCGTCGTGGCTGCAGCAGCGGGTGCCCCGTCGGTTTCGACGCAGTCGCCTGTAGGGGCCGCAATGTCATCGAACGTCAGTTGTCAAGGGCCATTGAGTTCTGCCCATAGGCGGCCAGTGTTTCTTCCCGCTGGTG
>NZ_JALJRI010000066.1:0-261 GCF_024519795.1 Micrococcus sp. Mcc89
TCCCGTCGTGAAGGACCTGGCCCGCGACGGGATTCCCGTGAAACTCTCCTGCCGGGTCCTCGGGTTCTCCCGTCAGGCCTACTACCAGTGGCTGGCCGAACCTGTCAGCGAGCGGGAATGGTCCGACGCGCATGCCGCCAACGCCGTCCTCGATGCCCATGCCGATGACCCGGAGTTCGGATACCGGTTCCTGGCTGATGAGCTCCGCGGCCGTGGCCTGGCCGTGTCGGACCATCAGGTGTTGAAGGCCTGTCGGCTCGT
>NZ_JALJRI010000067.1:0-548 GCF_024519795.1 Micrococcus sp. Mcc89
GCGCCTGACCCCCATGAAGGATCAGACCGCTACACCATCACGAGGGGCTTGACCCCAGCACCTGACCGATCTGGGCCAGGGTCAGCCCGGCCGCTTGCCCCCGGCGGATGAAGTCCAGCCGGTCGAGCACCTCGGCGCCGTAGTCCCGGTAGCCCGCCGGGGTGCGGTCCGCGGCGGGTAGCAGCCCGACCTCCTCGTAGTACCGCAGGGTCTTGCTCGTCGTGCCCGACGCCCGAGCCACCTCACCGATCCGCATGCCACTCATTCTCCCCCTTGACCTTCCAGTGCACTGGAAGGTCGATCCTGAGGGCGATGAAGGAGGAGTTCATGACGGCAACGGCTAACAGCAGGTCGTATGACCTGGCAATGATCGGGTTCGGTGGGGCGGCGTTCGCGGCCGCGATCCGCGCCACCAACCTCGGCAGACGGGTGGTGATGATCGAGCGTGGCACCGTCGGCGGTACCTGCGTGAACACCGGGTGCGTGCCCTCCAAGGGCGTGTCAGATGGTCTGTGTAAGCCGTACCGAGAGGAACGGTAAGAATCATG
>NZ_JALJRI010000068.1:0-1017 GCF_024519795.1 Micrococcus sp. Mcc89
GCGCCTGACCCCCATGAAGGATCAGACCGCTACACCATCACGAGGGGCTTGACCCAATGCCTTCAGCCGCACACCGGCTGCTTCCAGCTGCGCCACCGTCCGCAGCGTGTCCACCGTCGACCGGCCGAGCCGATCCAGCCGAGTCACTACGAGCATGTCCCCCTCACGCAGCCACCCCAGGGCTTCACGCAGACCCGGCCGCCCGGATTTCGCCCCGCTGATCACGTCCGCGAAAACCCGCTGGGCACCCACCCCCAGCAACGCAAGCTTCTGCGCTTCAAGTGACTCCGCCTGGTCCCGTGTCGAGACGCGCGCATACCCGGCCACACCATTCATCCCCGGACTCCTTCAGGACGCCACTACCTAGACATGAATGGATTCGTCCGCCGAGGCACACCGTGTATGTCTCTTACGCGGGCAAGTCGTATGGTGCCCGCCAGCTCGACTCGTCCCGACTGATCCGCGTGACCCATTGCGCCGGCACCCACGCATTCCGCGGGGCAGCGCCTGGGGCCGGGATCCAGTGCAAGAGCACGTGCGTGCGCGACCACCGCGTCGCCTTCGCATCCACCACCTCATCAGGCAGCCTCACCCGGACGTATGGCTCACGCCGGTACGGGGCACTGCCGATCTCGTCCACGGACTGCCAAGCCGGCCCATCGAACACCTCAACTCCGCCTGCAAGCACCAGCCGAGGAAACACCCCCGCGTGGACGGGATAAGCCGCAACCACCATCGCGGGCGCTCAAGCCGCCCCGCGCCCCGGCTGCCCGGACGCCCAGGCGGGCCGCGCCCGCCGACACACTTACCCCCGACAGAGCGCCAAAAATCAGAAACCGCCCGCCTTTTGACCCACGGGGTTCTGTCCAGACTTTTGCCCACCCTCAGAGCTCATCCCTTTGACTTGCGCCGATGAATGTCCGGTATCTGAAGCGCCCTGGGTTTCGTTCCGAGGTCAGGACGCAACGGGCGCTGAATCCTGATCGTGAGTGTAAGCCGCCTCAACCTCTGCGGGAG
>NZ_JALJRI010000069.1:0-780 GCF_024519795.1 Micrococcus sp. Mcc89
GGGTCAAGCCCCTCGTGATGGTGTAGCGGTCTGATCCTTCATGGGGGTCAGGCGCTGAGGCCGAGGGTGAGTTCGGTGTCGGGGTCCACCTCGTCTCCGGTGTTGGTCACGGTGGTGTGCCTGCAGCGGGCCAGGACTTCGAGACCGAGGTAGCGTCGACCCTCGGCCCATTCATCGGTCTGCTCGGCCAGCACCGCACCCACTAGCCTGACGATGGCCGCCCGGTTGGGGAAGATGCCCACCGCGTCGGTGCGACGGCGGATCTCCCGGTTGAGCCGCTCGGCCGGGTTGTTCGACCAGACCTGCGTCCAGACGTCCTTCGGGAACGTGGTGAAGGCCAGGATGTCCGCCCGGGCGGCGTCGAGGTGCTCAGCCACGGTGGGCAGCTTCTCGCTCACGTAGTCCAGGAGCCGGTCGAACTGCGCGTGCACGCTGGCCGCATCGGGCTGGTCATAGACCGAGTGCAGCATGGCTTTCACGGCCGGCCACATGTTCTTCGGGGTGATGCCCATCAGGTTCGCCGCGTAATGGGTGCGGCAGCGCTGCCACGTCGCTCCGGGCAGGTTCGCCGCGATGGCGTCCTTGAGTCCGGTGTGGGCGTCAGAAGTGACCAACCGGACCCCGGCCAGGCCGCGGGCGACCAGGTCGGCGAAGAACTCGTTCCACGCCGCCCCGGTCTCCGAGGTGGCGACCCGCAGGCCCAGGACCTCGCGGTGGCCGTCAGCGTTGACCCCGGTGGCCAGCAGCACCACGGCGTTGACCACGCGCCCGCCCTCGCGG
>NZ_JALJRI010000070.1:0-6772 GCF_024519795.1 Micrococcus sp. Mcc89
TCGAGTTCATCGACGAGATCGAGGTGGTCGAGGTGGCCGGCGATCAGACCGTCGCCTCCTTCACCTCCAGCGGCTGCTGAGCCTTCACGGAGACAGCAGACACGAGGGCCGGCCCGGATCCACAGGATCCGGGCCGGCCTTCTTTCGTGTGGGCGCAGATGTGTACTTCCGGCCATCGCCCGGCGTCCGGTGGCCGTCGAGACTGAAGAACACGGCCGCTCGCCGCGGACCTTGACACGCAGGACGGCCCTGAACCCGCGGGCCGCGGGCGCATCCACAAGAAGAAGGGGGGCACCCATGGGCGAGACCTACCTGGCACGGCCCTCAGCCGCCGGACACGTGACCGTGGCCCGCGCGGCCGGAGCCCTCTGGGCTCTCGACGCCATGGCCGACGCTCCGGTCCCGGCCTGGGTGGCACTGCCTCCCGGCGCCGTCGTCCACGATGTGCTGGGCCATCCGACGCGACCCCTGATCGCCGTCGTCGAGGAGCAGGATGCCGAGGGCGGGGCCCAGCGGGTGCGGGTCCTCACCGCCGACGGCCCCGAGGGCGGGGCCGTGGTGCACCGTGCGGCCGGTGCCGTGCGGTTGTGCGGCTGGTGGGCCGACGACGTCCTCCTGCTCACCCACGGCACCGGTGCCGGCCACCGGCCAGCGCAGCTGCTTCTGTGCCCGATCGCCGACACGCCCGGCCCGGCGGCGGAGGCGACCCGTCACACGGCTCCGACCGGCATCGCCTGGGCCGACCACGCCTCGGACGGGCGCATCGTGATGACCAGCTTCGGGCCACGCCCCGTGGCCTGGGCGGGACACCGCGGCGGCGGCGCGGGCCGTGTGATGGTCCACGACCCCGCCACCGGATCGACCCGCTGGCTTCCCGGGACGGGGAACGCGGCCGACGCGGTCGTGCTCGGGGACCGGGTCTACTGGCTGGACGACCTCTGCGGCCCGGTGGACGTCTACACCCTGCCCATCGACGCCGGCCCGGAGGAACGCCCCCGACGGGTCACCCACCTCACCGGCGTCGGGGCCACCAGCCTGCGCCGCGGCCCCGGGCACCTGATCCTGGGGAGCCTCGGCCGGGCCTGGAGCCTCCTTCCTGCGGAGGACGGCCGACTGGCCGAACCGATCGAGATCCCGACAGGCGAGGGCGTCGTCGTCCCGGCCGGTCACCGGCGCCGGGTGTCGCGACCGGCGGCCCCAGCCGTCGACCGCGTGGTCATCGCGCCGAATGGGCCGGTCGCCGTCGTCGGTGAGGGACGCGTGCGCACCCTGGACGGTGAATGGAGCACGCGGCGCGCCTCGGGCCAGGGGTGGATCGTGGACGCGGCGTGGGACGGGGCCGGGGGGTTGCTGACTCTGGAGCATCACGACGACCGGCTGCTCGTGGTCGGCCCCTCGCCGGCCGATCCGGTCTGGACCGTGGCGCTGGGCGCCGCGGCCGCGGGAGCCGACGCACTCACGCACGCGGGCGGGACCACCGTCGTCGCCGGCGAGCGGCTCGGCGTGCACGTGCATGCCTCGAATGCAGGCCCCCGCCGGATCGACCCCGACGCCGCGCACCGCCGCTCCCGGCCGGTCGTCTCCCCGGACGGTGCGCACGTGGCCTGGACCGAGGAAATCGACCTGCAGGGCGGACGCCTCGTCCTGCATGATGTGCGGTCCGCAGCGACCGCCGTCCTCGCCCCGGCCGGTGTGCACCTGACCGGCCCGGTCTTCACCGCCGACGGCGGCCTGGTCCTGCTCGCTCGGCCGGTGAGCGCCATCGCGGGCACCGCCGTGCCGCTCGAGCCCGGCCGTGTGCTCGGGGTGGACCCCGGCCTGCTCCTGACGGAGGAGGGTGCGCCTGCCGTCCGTGAGCTGTGGCGGGCGCCGGTGCCGTTGCATGAGCTGGCGCTCGTCGACGGCCGGCCCTGGGCCCGGCTCGCCGGCGGGCGGTGGCGGCCCGTGCACGGCCCCGCCGATGTCACGGGCCTGGCGGGCGCGCCCGTGCCCGGTTCCTCGGCGCCGGCCACGCAGACGGACACAGGTGCGCTGCAGATCCTCGAGAGGGGCGGGCGGACGCGCACGCTGACCCCACCGGCTGCGGGCCCCGATCCCCTGCGTGCCACGGCTGAGACCATCCGTCAGGTGCGCGCCGTCCGGGCGTCACTGGCCGGGGACGCGAGCGCGGACACGGGCTGGGAGGAACAGGTCCGGGCGGCGGCGCGCCACGTCCAGGACGACGCCGACCTCGTCGACGTCCTCACCGCCGCCGTCGGCCGCACCGGGATCTCCCACTCCGCGGTGCTCGGCCCCGGCACGCCGCTCACCCCCGATCCCGCCGAGGCACTCACCCGGAGGATGGCCGCACAGCTTCCCCCGGAGGCCAGCACCGTGGTGCTGCGGGACGTGTCGGTGCGCGGATGGGGTCAGGTCATGCACCTGATCCGCACGTGGCGCGGAACCGGTCCCCTCGTCCTGGACCTGCGGTTCAACGAAGGCGGGCAGTTCGCCGACGCGCTCGCGGCCGTACTCCTGCCGTTCCTGCGGCGTTCGGCCACCGCCGCCCCGGGGGACGGTGCCGCCCACCCCCTGCTCACGGGCCCGTGCACGACGGCGGTGCTGATCGGAGAGGGCACCGGCTCCGGTGGGGAGCACCTGGCCGCGCTCCTGCAGGGACTGCCCGGCGTCACTCTCTGGGGGCGGCGCACCGCAGGGGCCGGCACCGGTTTCCACCGCACCCGGTCGATCGGCGGCGGTCTGCGGATCGCCCTGCCGCAGTACCGGCTCGGCGGCGGACGGCGGGACCTCATCGAGAACACCGGCGTCGTGCCCGACGTCGAGGTGCCGGGGGATCACCTGGCCGGAGACGGATTCGACGACCACCTGTTGGAACTCGTCGCGCACTCGTTCCCGGGGACGGCGAACGTCGACCCCACCACACGAAAGGAGAGGGAAGATGACCGACTCATCGCTGCTCGAAGCCGTTGACCTGCGCCGAACCTTCGGCACCGGACAGGCTGCCTTCGAGGCTGTCAAGGGGGTGAGCCTGAGGATCGACGAGGCGGACACCGTGGCCATCGTGGGCCCCAGCGGCTCCGGCAAGTCCACGCTCATGCACATGCTGGCCGCCCTGGACTCCCCGTCCGGGGGCGATGTCCGGTACCGCGGCCGTTCGCTTGCCGACGCCTCGGAACGCCAGGTGGACGGCATCCGCAACTCCGAGTTCGGGTTTGTGTTCCAGCACTTCCACCTGGACGAGAGCGCCTCCGTGCTGGAGAACGTGGCCATCCCGCTGATGATCGCGGGTGGCCCGCCTCAGGAGCGGCGGCCCCGCGTGGTTCAGGCTCTGGAGCGCCTCGGCCTGGCTGATCGTGTGGATGAGCGGGCCGGTGCGCTCTCCGGCGGGCAGAAGCAGCGCGTCGCGCTGGCCCGCGCGATCGTCAACCGGCCCCGTGTGCTGTTCGCGGACGAGCCCACCGGTGCGCTGGACCAGGCCACCGGCGACTCGGTCACCCAGCTGCTCTTCGACCTCAACGAGACGGAAGGAATCACCCTCGTGATCGTCACCCACAGCTCCGAACTCGCCGAGCGATGCTCGCGGCAGCTGCGCATCGTCGACGGCCGCCTGACCGAACGGCCCGTGGGGGTGTCCCGCTGATGCGCATCCAGGATCTGCTCCGCAGCGCGTGGCGATCGGCGTGGCGCCGCCCCGCCCGGGCCCTGCTGACTGTGATCGCGATCGGCATCGGCGCCTTCACCTTCGCCATCACCAGCGCCCTCGGCACCGGGGTCAACGAGTACATCGACTCCCAGACCCGATCCGTCGGCGCCACGGACACCGTCCAGGTCTCCAAGACCAGCCCCATGTCCTTCCTGAACGAGCGGATGGAACCGTACGACCCGTCCATGGCCGAAGCCGGGGTCCAGGAGTCCGCCAGCGGAATCCTCACCACCGAGGAGGTGCAGTCCGTGCGGGATGCGGTGGGCGACGAGGCCACGGTCACCGCCAGCAGGCCGGTCAACCCGCTCTATTTCCAGCACGAGGGTTCCGAGCAGTACAGGTTCATCTACAACGGGAACTGGCCGGGGAAGACCGCCAATCTCGCCGCAGGCGACCAGCTGACGGACGAGGGGGACGAGCCGCGGCTGATCATCCCCGAGTACGCCGTGGAACCGCTGGGTCTCGGGGACCCGCAATCCGCCGTCGGGAAGACCGTCACGGTGGGCGTGATGGGCGCGGACAGGCAGGTGCGCGAGCTGCGCGCCACCGTGTCCGGAGTCCAGGTGCGGTCCCTGATCGGCGGGAACCTGCCCTTCGGCAACCAGGCGTTCGGCAAGGAGCTCGAGCGGCTCACCGCGATCGGCCAGCCGCCCTCGGCGGAGGGCGTGGCGACCTATCTGTTCGTCTCCGGGACCGACGCCGACCGCGTGCGACAGGCGGTCCAGGACGACGGGTTCACTGTCTCGACCGCGGAGGACATCGTGGGCGACTACCAGTCCATCGTCAACGCCGTCCTGCTGCTTTTGAACGTGCTGGCGGCCATCGCGATCCTCGCCGCGATGTTCGGGATCGTGAACACCCTGCTGATGTCCGTCCAGGAGAAGACCCGGCACATCGGGATGCTCCGGGCCCTGGGGATGGCCCGCCGCTGGGTGTTCGCCTCCGTGGCCGTGGAGGCCCTCGTGCTCGGACTGATCGGCGCGGTGGGGGCCGTGCTGCTGGCCCTGCTGGTGGGGCTGGTCGTCGGCCCGTCACTGCCCGGCGCCATTGGGCTGGACCTGCCCGGGCTGACGCTGTTCCGCTTCGATCCGGTCTCGGTGCTGCTCATCGTGCTCGGCGTCCTCGTGGCAGCGACTCTTGCGGCCGTGCTGCCGGCGGTCCGCGCCGCCCGGCTCGAACCGATGGATGCGCTGCGGGAGGTGCGGTGATGGGTGCCGTTCGCCCGGTCCGGCTCGGCCTGCCCCGCGGCCACCTGCTCGTCGTCGTCACCGGCGCGCTCGCGGCACGTCGCGTCCCGGACCTCGTGGAGACCGTGCGCGGCTGGTACCCCGACGTCACGGTTCGCGTGCTCGTCACCGAGAACGCGCTGCGTTTCGTCACCCGCACGCTGCTGGAGGTCACCTCGCGTCAACCGGTGTACGGGCCGGGGTGGGAGGACGCACCCGGCCTGCCGGTGCCCCACCGTGAGCTGGCCGCCTGGGCGGACGCGGTGCTCGTGTACCCGGCCTCCGGTGCCACGGTGGGCCGGTTGGCCGCGGGGATCGGAGACTCCCTCGCGTTGGCGACCGTCCAGGACGCCAGCTGCCCGGTGATCCTCGCCCCAGGGGTCGCCCCCGGCTTCGCCGCCCGCCGGATCCATCAGGACAACGTGGAGCGGCTGCGCCGGTCGGACTACGTGGTCCTGGACGGTGTGCCTGGCCGGGCCGCGAGCGACGGGACGGTCACCGCGAGCGCGCCCCCGCCGTTTCCGGAGCTGATGATGGCGATCGCCCGGGTCTCACACCGGGCACGGCCGCTGAAGGCGGCCGCCTCCTGAACCGGCGGCCTCAGCGGTTCACGGCGGCCAGGGGAGCAGGAGGACATGCCCGAGGCTTTCGCCGGCAAGGACGTGAAGCCGAGAAGGCCGCGAACGGCCCCTGCCGTTCGCCGCTCTAGCCGAGCTGAAGGGAGCCGGGCTGGGGCAGGTGGGCGTCCCGGCGTCCCGACGACGTCGCCGTTCGCCATCAGCGGGCCGGTCGGGCCACCAACGAAGGCGTCCTGGCTGACCTCCATCGTTCCGCCCATGAGTGCACCGACGGCCTCCGGCCCTCGGTGCACTCCGGAGAGCCGGTCCTCACCGGGCTGGTGCCACTCGACGCGCGGGTCCAGGGCGGCCATCGCCTGCTCCACCTCGCCGTCGGCGCGGCTCTGGAGATGGTTGCCGACGACCTCGGCGGCGGTGGGGGTGTCCCTGCTCAACTCTCCTGCAGGGGGTGGAAACGTGACCAGCCGTTGACCTTCCATGGTGTGCGGAGGGCTGCCGGTCACCTCAACGTGCCTACGAGGGGGCAGACGATCGTCACGAACCGTCCATGGAATCCGCTGCCGGCTGGCTGCCCGTCCCGCACCTCCGTGGCGCGTACCGCCACCACGTGGACGGCCCGGCGCCATCGCGCTGGCGAAGGGCCCGCTGCGGTGCGCCGCGGCGCGTGGAGGATGAGCTCACCGCCCCGGGGTGGGCTCTGGAGATCCCCCTGGCTGCGCTGGTGGTCTGGTCGGCAGCGCACCACGACGTCGTCCTGGCCTCGCGCGCCGGTAGGGTGACGCCAGTGGCCGCGGCGCCCTGCCTCGGCCGGCAGCAGCCCCAGGAGGAGAACATGCAGCGCAGACGTGCCGTCCGCGCGGCCGGGCTCGGCGTCGTGGGCGCCCTGGCCTTGGCCGGGTGCGGATCCGAGCCGCAGTCGGTGGGGGAGGCCTGGCATCAGGCCCGCACCCAGGTGGACGAGGCCGAGACCGTCCGACTCGAGACCGCCTACACCACGGGCCGTCAGGGCCCGCAGTCGGTCCGCTGGGACATCGCCGGTCGGCTCGACGGCGGTGACGCCGAGTCGAAGGGCGTCATGCAGGTCGGCCGGGACTCGCACATCACCATGGAGTCCCGCCAGGTCGGCGAGGACGTGTTCGTGCGGGTCGAGGTGGACGGGTCCGACGTCCCGGACGACGTCCAGCTGATGTACGCCGACCCGCAGTGGCGCCGTGTCTCGGCCGGTGAGGGGCAGGAGCCGCCCCTGAAGTCCCTCCTCGACCAGG
>NZ_JALJRI010000071.1:0-1506 GCF_024519795.1 Micrococcus sp. Mcc89
TCGATCGGCCTCGGGCTCATCTTCTGGCTGGTGATGCGTTCCCTGCTGCGTTCGGACACGGGTGAGCGCGAGAGTCAGGCCCGCCGGCTCTCGGGCGCGGACGCGCGGGCGGCCCGCGAGGAGGCCGAGGCCCGTGAGTGGGCGGCCCGACGCCGAGCCGAGGGAGGGCCGGGGGCTGATCCGGAGGACCGCGCCCGGTGAGATTCCTTCCCCGGCGTTGAAGAATCCTTCTGCCCGGCTTCGTTGCGGTATTCTTGAATCACCACAAGTGCACGGCCGGAATCGTGAGCACGCGGGAAAGAACCCCGAGAGCGAAGACCGGAACCCAGGGACACGCGCACGAGAGAAGAAAGTGGGAATCACCGTTGGCACAGAAGGTAGAAGTGGTCCTCGTGGATGATCTTGACGGTTCGCCTGCAGATGAGACCGTGAACTTCGCATTGGACGGTCGCAATTACGAGATCGACCTGTCGAAGGAGCACGCCGCGGAACTCCGTGAGTTCCTGAAGCCCTACATGAAGAAGGGCCGCGCCGTGGCGCCGCCGTCGCCCAAGGTCGAGGCCGCCCAGATCCGCAAGTGGGCGGCCGAGAACGGCTACGAGGTCTCGAGCCGGGGCCGTCTGCACCGCGACGTGGTGGAGGCCTACCGCAACGCGAAGCGCAAGTGAGCGCCCCGCCCGGGTGCGTCGAGGAATCGGCGTCCCCGGGCCTCGTTCCGGCACCTCCCGACGACGGCCGGGCCGCTTCTCCCGCTGGCGAACAGTCGCGCGGCACGCGGCCCGGGTGCGTAGTCTCGACCACGACCGTACGCAAGGAGTGTGCCCATGTTCGAGAGATTCACCGACCGCGCCCGGCGGGTGGTCGTGCTCGCCCAGGAAGAGGCGCGCATGCTCAACCACAGCTACATCGGTACCGAGCACATCCTGCTCGGTCTGATCCACGAGGGTGAGGGCGTCGCAGCCAAGGCACTGGAGTCCATGGACATCTCCCTGGGCGCCGTGCGAGAGAAGGTGCAGGAGGACATCGGCCAGGGTCAGCAGAACCCGCCCGGCCACATCCCCTTCACGCCGCGCGCCAAGAAGGTGCTCGAGCTGTCCCTGCGCGAGGCGCTGCAGCTCGGCCACAACTACATCGGCACCGAGCACATCCTGCTCGGCCTGATCCGCGAGGGTGAGGGCGTGGCCGCCCAGGTCCTCGTGCAGCTCGGCGCGGACCTGAACCGCGTCCGTCAGACGGTCATCCAGCTGCTCTCCGGCTACCAGGGCGGTGCCCAGGGCGGCAAGGAGACCGCCGGCGCCGGGGTGGGCCAGGGTGGCGAGGCCGGCCAGAACGCCGGCTCCGTGGTGCTGGACCAGTTCGGACGCAACCTCACCGCGGCCGCGCACGACGGCAAGCTGGATCCCGTCATCGGGCGTGCGGGCGAGATGGAGCGCGTCATGCAGGTGCTCTCCCGCCGCACCAAGAACAACCCCGTGCTCATCGGCGAGCCCGGCGTCGGCAAGACCG
>NZ_JALJRI010000072.1:0-867 GCF_024519795.1 Micrococcus sp. Mcc89
ATGATTCTTACCGTTCCTCTCGGTACGGCTTACACAGACCATCTGACACGCCCCGCCGAGCAGGACGGGACACTTCACCGCTCAGCGCGCCCCGGCGTGGAAGGAATACCTTGTTCGGCCACTGGCGACCATCCGTAGGTACTCCCTCTTCGATGAGCTGGACTCATGGCGCTTCAAGAAGGTGCGTCGGGAGGTGCTCGTCGCTGATGGCGCCGTCGAGGACCGAGACATCGTGGTCATCCAAGCTGCTGGGACCGCGCCAGCATTGCGTGGCACGGGGTTCGCGCTCGAGATGCTCAAGACCGTGCTGCGCCAGGGGCACCAGGAGTGCTTCGTCCAGGGCGAGGCCCCGAACGAGAGCGCGATCCGCTGGCATCGGCACCTGGACCAGGCCATGCCGTCCCGAATGCTGCGCTTCCCTGAATGCGGAGAGCACGGCAACCCTCCGTCCACTCGTATCGCCCCGGGGAAGCCCCTTGATCCGAGGGAACTTCTGAGCTGAACGACCTGCAATCAAACGTTTAACTGTAGTGCGCAGACCCGCTTTCACCGCCGCCGTGACACGTCGCAGAGCTGTTACCTCTGGGTCCATTCCCCAGCGAAGCCTCGTAGGTGTTCAGCCAAGCTGGCGATGTAGACACTCCAGTTCTGCTGCCCTCGCAGATCGACCGGGCGGGGGAACGGCAGGTGCACGAGCCAGAGCGGGTAGCAGCGGTCCCTGAGCCGTTGGAGCTCGGCCTGTCGAGCTCGTCCACCGTCGCGAGTGGGATACAGCAGGACCGCGAGATCTGAGGGACGTCCGTCGAGGGTTGCTAGATGTTGTGGGTCATGAGGTTCTTGGCACGAGGGCCGGACTGAGATGAGACG
>NZ_JALJRI010000073.1:0-8125 GCF_024519795.1 Micrococcus sp. Mcc89
CAGCCTGCTCGGCGGCCCAGCGCTCGGCGGCGGCCTGGTCGGCAGCAGCCTGCTCAGCAGCGGCCTGCTCAGCAGCAGCCTCGTCGGCGGCGGACTGGCGCTGCACGGTGGCGGTGCGCTCCACGGCGACCGGGGCGGCCTCGGTGGCGTCCACGTCACCGGCGTCCACGTCACCGGCGTCCGCGTCAGCCTGGGTCAGGCCCAGCTTCTGCGAGCACAGCGGCCAGGCGCCCCAGCCCTGCAGGTCCTGGAGGATCTCGGCGCGCTTGATCTGCTCGGCCTTGGAGGCCTGGTGCGGGTAGCCCTCGCCGCCGACGGCCTGCCAGGAGGACAGGGTGAACTGCACGCCGCCGTAGAAGCCGTTGCCGGTGTTGATGTCCCAGGTGCCGTTGGACTCGCACTCGGCGAGGCGGTCCCAGGTGTCCACGGTGGCGGCCTGGGCCAGGGCGGAGAAGCCCACGGCGGCGGCGCCGGCGAGGGTCATGCCCGCAACGATCGAGGCGGTGGCACGGCGGGAGCGGGTGGCGGAAGTGGTGAAGAGAGTCATGGTGTCCATGGCGAGTCCTCGCTGATCGGTGGCCGAGGCACACCGGGGTCGTCCTTCTCCTTGGTCGGGTCATGCCCTCCGTCGGTTCGAGACGACCCAGCAGCGGGCGACCGTCGGAGGGGGTTCGATGTCGTGGCCTCCCCGTCCCCGACCTCTCGGTCAGATCACGGTTCGATCACGAATCGGCTACGGAAGAGTCAACGACGGGAGCCCCCCTCGCGTCAAATCATGGGTCGACGAATTCTTGCCCGTCCGTCTCACATTTGAGATCAGGTGACGAATCGCTCCCTGAGGCGGGAGTACGTGGACGAAATGCACGCCACTGCCCGCATTGGATCTTAGGGCGTCTGATTGGACAGTGTGGACAACCTCCGTCACAGGGGCGTGGGCGAAGGTCACGATCGACGGTCGAAGCCGTGACCGGCGTCGCGTTCGACCCGAACTTCGAGCGCGGGGCCATGGTTGCGGGTGGCCGCCGCGGTGGGCGCAGAGGGGCTGCGCAGGATCCATCAGGAGCTGATATTCCGTCAGTTGCATATTTATTCAAGACCCGGGTAGGATCGTCGCCGAGCACGCCTCCGACGGCCACGTGCCGCGCTCGGAGACCCCCCTATATAAAGAGGAGAAAACGTGAAGGAACGCATCATCCTTGCCTACTCGGGCGGCCTGGACACCTCCGTGGCCATCGGCTGGATCGCCGAGGCCACGGGCGCCGAGGTCGTCGCCGTCGCGGTCGACGTGGGCCAGGGGGGCGAGTCCCTCGAGACGATCCGCCAGCGCGCCCTGGACTGCGGCGCCGTCGAGGCCTACGTCGCCGACGCGCGTGACGAGTTCGCCGAGCAGTACTGCATGCCCACGCTCAAGGCCAACGCCCTCTACATGGACGCCTACCCGCTGGTCTCCGCGATCTCGCGCCCGGTGATCTCCCGCCACCTGGTCGCGGCGGCCCGCCAGTTCGGCGCCTCGACGGTGGCGCACGGCTGCACCGGCAAGGGCAACGACCAGGTCCGCTTCGAGGTCTCCATCCAGACCCTCGGCCCCGACCTGAAGTGCATCGCGCCGGTGCGCGACCTCGCCCTGACCCGTGAGAAGGCCATCGAGTACGCCGAGCGCAACGACCTGCCGATCGTCACCACCAAGAAGAACCCGTTCTCGATCGACCAGAACGTGTGGGGCCGCGCCGTCGAGACCGGCTTCCTCGAGGACATCTGGAACGGCCCCACGAAGGACGTCTACGACTACACGGACGACCCCGCCTTCCCGCCGGCGCCGGACGTGGTCACGATCGCCTTCGAGCGCGGCGTCCCCACGGCCCTCGACGGTCGCGCGCTGAGCCCGCTGGAGATCATCGAGGAGCTCAACCGCCGGGCCGGTGCCCAGGGCGTGGGCCGGATCGACATCGTCGAGGACCGCCTCGTGGGCATCAAGTCCCGTGAGATCTACGAGGCACCGGGCGCCATGGCGCTGATCGCGGCCCACCGTGAGCTCGAGAACGTCACCCTGGAGCGGGAACAGGCGCGCTTCAAGAAGCATGTGGACCAGCGTTGGACCGAGCTGGTCTACGACGGCCAGTGGTACTCCCCGCTGAAGCGGAACCTGGACACGTTCATCGACGCGACCCAGGAGCACGTCAACGGTGAGATCCGCCTGGAGCTCCACGGCGGCCGTGCCACGGTGCAGGGTCGCCGGTCCGAGACCGGCCTGTACGACTTCAACCTCGCCACGTACGACGAGGGCGACTCGTTCGACCAGTCCTCGGCCCGCGGGTTCATCGACATCTTCGGCCTGTCCGCGAAGACGGCCTCGGAGCGCGAGCAGCGCCTGCGCGGCGGCGACGACCTCCAGGACGTCGCCCGCCTGTCCAACGACTGACCCCGCACGCCCCGCGCACGACGGCGGCCCGCCCGCGCCCGGGCCGGCCGCCGTCGGCCTGTCACCGACCTCGAGGAGACCTTCGATGACCGAGAACACCGACGCCCGCCACGGGACCAACGAGGGCGCCCTGTGGGGCGGCCGCTTCGCCGGCGGCCCTTCCGAGGCGCTCGCCGCGCTCAGCAAGTCCACGCACTTCGACTGGCGCCTGGCGCCCTATGACATCGCCGGCTCCCGTGCCCACGCCCGGGTGCTGCACACCGCCGGTCTGCTCAGTGCGGACGACCTGGACGGGATGATCGCGGCCCTCGACCGGCTCGAGGCGGACGTGCGTTCCGGTGCCTACACCCCGGCGGCGTCCGATGAGGACGTGCACGGCTCGCTCGAGCGCGGCCTCATCGAGCGGGCCGGTCCCGAGCTCGGCGGCCGCCTGCGGGCCGGCCGATCCCGCAACGACCAGGTCGCCACCCTCGGCCGGATGTTCCTGCGCGACCACGCCCGCATCATCGCGCGGGGCGTGATCGCCACGGTGGACGCGCTGCTCGATCAGGCGCGGGCGCACCCGTACGCGCCGATGCCGGGCCGCACCCACCTGCAGCACGCGCAGCCCGTCCTGCTCTCGCACCACCTGCTCGCGCACGCCTGGGCGTTCGCGCGGGACCTGCAGCGGCTCGTGGACTGGGACGCGCGCGCGGCCGTCTCGCCGTACGGCTCCGGGGCCCTGGCCGGCTCCTCCCTGGGTCTGGACCCGAACGCCGTGGCCACCGAGCTCGGCTTCGAGTCGGCCGTGTGGAACTCGATCGACGGCACCGCCGCCCGCGACGTGTACGCGGAGTTCGCGTGGGTCGCCGCGATGGTCGGCGTCGACCTGTCCCGCATCTCGGAGGAGGTCATCTTCTGGGCCACCAAGGAGGCGGGCTTCGTGACGCTGCACGACGCGTACTCCACGGGGTCCTCGATCATGCCGCAGAAGAAGAACCCGGACGTCGCCGAGCTGGCCCGCGGCAAGTCCGGCCGCCTCATCGGCGACCTCACGGGGCTGCTGGCCACGCTCAAGGGCATGCCGCTGGCCTACAACCGCGACCTGCAGGAGGACAAGGAGCCCGTCTTCGACGCCGCGGACACCCTCGAGCTGCTGCTGCCCGCCGTCTCCGGGATGATCGCCACCCTCGAGTTCCAGACGGAGCGCATGGCGGAGCTGGCCCCGCAGGGCTTCGCGCTGGCCACCGACGTCGCCGAGTGGCTCGTCCGCCAGGGGGTCCCGTTCCGCGAGGCCCACGAGCTGTCGGGCGAGGCCGTGAAGGCGGCCGAGGCCCGGGGCGTGGAGCTGTGGGACCTCACGGACGACGAGTACGCGGCCATCTCGCCGGCGCTGACCCCGCAGGTCCGCGAGGTGCTCAGCACGGAGGGCTCGCTCGCCTCTCGCGACGCCCAGGGCGGGACCGCGCCGACGGCCGTCGCGGCGCAGATCGGGGCGCTCGAGGACGCCCTGGCGCCGCTGCGCCGCTGGGCCGACACGCCGGGCTCCGTCGTCGACGCCCGCTGACGCGGTCGCCCGGCCGAGGCGGCGCCGACCGGGCCGGACGCGGCGGCGCCCCCAGGGCACCGCCGCGTCACCCGCCGTTCACCGCGGTCGGCGTAGCATGGGTGGTCACTTTTCCGCCGGGCGGGCCGCAGCGTGGTCCGCCCCTCACCGCACCGCGAGGGCCCCCGATGACCGATACCGTGTCCGTCCGCCAGTCCGAGCTCGACCTCGAGCGGGGTCGGGTCGCCGAGCGGTACGCCCGCCTCGACGCCCTGCGTGAGGAGAAGGAGCGCCAGCTCGCGGCCGTGCGCCGGACCGGCCCGCAGGGGTCGCTGCAGAACCACTCCGAGCGCGACGCCTTCGCCAGCCTCTACGAGGACCGACTCGCCCAGCTCTACGCCGTGGACGACCGCCTCGTCTTCGGCCGGCTCGACCTCGACGCCGAGCGGGAGGGTGGGGCCGACGAGCAGCGGTACATCGGGCGCATCGGCCTCACCACCGAGGACCACGAGCGCCTCCTCGTCGACTGGCGCGCGGCCGAGGCCGGCGCCTTCTACCAGGCGACGGCGGCCCACCGGGGCCGCGTGCGCCGTCGTCGTCACCTGATGCTGCGGGGGCGCGAGGTGCGCGACCTCGAGGACGACATCCTGGACCCGACGCTGCTGGGCGAGGACGGCGTGCGCGCCGATGCCCAGGGTGCGCTGCTGGCCGCCGTCACCGCCCGACGCACGGGACGGATGGGGGACATCGTCGCCACGATCCAGGCGGAGCAGGACGAGGTGATCCGCGCGCCCCTGCCCGGGGCGGTCGTGGTGCAGGGCGGGCCCGGCACGGGGAAGACCGCCGTCGCCCTGCACCGCGCCGCCTACCTGCTGTACACCCACCGGGAGCGCCTCGCGCGCTCGGGCGTGCTGATCGTCGGCCCGTCGACCGCGTTCATGCGGTACATCGAGCGGGTGCTGCCCTCGCTGGGCGAGACCGGTGTCGTGATGTCCTCGCTGGGGACGCTGATGCCGGGTGTGCGGGCCGTCCCGGAGCGGGACCTCGACGCGGCGGCGGTGAAGGGCCGGCTGGACATGGTGGACGCCGTCGCCCACGCGGTCGCGCAGCGCCAGCGCCTGCTCGTCGAGCCGCGGCGCCTGATGATCGACGGCACGGCCGTCAAGCTCAAGCCGGCCATGGTCCGGCGCGCCCGGGACAAGGCGCGGGCCACCCGCAAGCCCCACAACGAGGCCCGGGTGACGTTCGTGAAGATCCTCGTCCGCGAGCTCGCGGAGAAGCTGCGCAAGAAGCTGGAGAAGTCCTCGGGCACCCCGGTGCAGCGTGACCTCCTGCTGGAGGACGTGCGCACCTCGCGCGACGTGCGCATCGCGCTCAACCTCTGCTGGATGCCGCTGACGCCGGAGAAGCTGATCGGCGACCTCCTCACCCGGGAGGACCTGCTCCGGGCGGCCGCCCCGTGGCTCTCCGACGCCGAGGTCGGCACGCTCCTGCGGCCGGCCGACGCCCCCTGGACCGAGGCCGACGTGCCCCTGCTGGACGAGGCGGCCGAGCTGCTCGGACGCCTCGAGACCCCGGGCCGGGGCGGTGAGTTCGCGGCCCAGCACGAGCGCAACCTCGAGAACGCCAGGGCGTCCCTGGAGAACATGCACCAGACGCTCGCGGACCTGGGCGTCGACGGCGTCGTGGACGCCGAGCAGCTGGCCGCGGCCAATGAGGCACGCGGGGTGCGACGGACCACCGCTGAGACCGCGGCCCACGACCGCACCTGGACGTACGGGCACGTGGTGGTGGACGAGGCTCAGGAGCTCTCTCCGATGCAGTGGCGCCTGCTGGCGCGCCGCTGCCCGATGAAGTCGTTCACCATCGTGGGGGACATCGCGCAGTCCTCCCGTCGTGACGCGGCCGGCTCGTGGGCGTCCGTCCTCGCCCCGGAGTTCGGGGACCGCTGGCGCCTGGAAGAGCTGACCGTGAACTACCGCTCGCCCGCGCGCGTGATGCGCTGGGCCGCGCAGGTCGCACGGGCGGCCGGGCTCGAGGTCTCCCATCCGCGCGCCGTGCGCGAGGGCGACCACCGCCCGCGCCTGGTGACGGAGCCGGGCGGGGACGTCGCGGCCCTGGCCCTCGACGCGGTCGAGGTCGAGCGGGACCGCGTGCCCGAGGCCCTGACCGCCGTGATCGCCCCCGCCGGGCGGACGGGGGAGCTGCTCACGGTCCTCCGGGAGCGGTGGGGGGAGGCGGCCGTGGACACCGCGCCGCTGCCCGGCGTCGAGATCGTCGTCGCCACCCCGTGGGAGACCAAGGGACTGGAGTTCGACACCGTCGTCCTCGTCTCGCCCGAGCGGATCGTGGCCGACGCGCGCGGCGTGGTGGGCGATCTGTACGTGGCGATGACCCGCGCCACCCAGTCGTTGTCCGTCGTCGCCGGGACGGACGCGGCCGCGCTGCCGGCCGGGCTGGCGGACGTCCCGGAGTGAGCCCCGCGGGCGACGTCGCACGTGCGCGGCGTCGCGGAGGCGCGCGGGCGCGTCGCTAGGCT
Source organism: Micrococcus sp. Mcc89 (assembly GCF_024519795.1). Lineage (NCBI taxonomy): Bacteria > Bacillati > Actinomycetota > Actinomycetes > Micrococcales > Micrococcaceae > Micrococcus > Micrococcus sp. Mcc89. The sequence continues at coordinate 6,484 of NZ_JALJRI010000073.1, forward strand.
GGGGGCTATGGCACCCCAGAACGAGGAGCGCGCGGCCCGACTGCGCGCACAGGCGAACGACCCGAGCTTCGAGAACGTCTGGCAGGAGCTGCGCTGGCGCGGGCTCGTGCACGTCTCGACGGACGAGGCCGCGCTGGAACAGGCGCTGGCCGGGGAGCCCGTCTCGTATTACTGCGGCTTCGACCCGACCGCTCCGTCTCTCCACCTGGGACACCTGGTCCAGCTGCTCACCCTGCGCCGCCTGCAGCTCGCCGGCCACCGCCCGTATGCCCTCGTGGGCGGCGCCACCGGCCTCATCGGCGACCCGCGGCAGACCTCGGAGCGCGTCCTGAACTCGCAGGAGACCGTGGCGGCGTGGGTGGAGTCGCTGCGCGCGCAGATCGAGCCGTACCTCTCCTTCGAGGGGGAGAACGCGGCGACCATGGTCAACAACCTGGACTGGACCGCGGGCATGAGCGCGCTGGACTTCCTGCGGGACGTCGGCAAGAACTTCCGCGTCGGCACGATGGTGAAGAAGGAGATCGTGGCCAAGCGCCTGAACTCTGATGAGGGCATCTCCTACACGGAGTTCTCCTACCAGGTGCTGCAGGGCAACGACTTCCTCGAGCTGCACCGCCGGCACGGCGTGACCCTCCAGACCGGCGGCTCCGACCAGTGGGGCAACCTCACCGCCGGCACCGAGCTGATCCGCAAGGTGGAGGGGACCCACGCCCATGCGCTGGGCACGCCGCTGATCACGAACGCGGACGGCACCAAGTTCGGCAAGTCCGAGGGCAACGCCGTCTGGCTCGACGCGGAGATGTGCTCCCCGTACGCCTTCTACCAGTTCTGGCTCAACACGGCGGACGCGGACGTCGTCGACCGACTCAAGGTCTTCACGTTCCTGACCCGCGCGGAGATCGAGGAGTACGCGCAGAAGGTGGCCGACGAGCCGTTCCGCCGGGAAGCCCAGAGGCGCCTGGCGTGGGAGGTCACGGCGCTGGCCCACGGAGAGGAGACGACGACGAAGGTCATCGAGGCCTCCCAGGCGGTGTTCGGAGGCGGCGACCTCACCACGGTGGACCCGGACACGCTGACCGCCGTGCTGGCCGAGCTGCCGCAGGCCGACCGGACCCAGTGGGAGGGGGAGCCGGGCACCGTGACCGCGGTCGAGCTGCTGGTCTCCACCGGGCTGGTCGCCTCGCGCTCCGAGGCGCGTCGGACGGTGCGCGACGGCGGCGCCTCGGTGAACAACGTGCGGGTGACGGATGCCGACCAGGTGTTCACCCGAGACGACGCCTTCGCCGGCCGGCACCTGCTGGTGCGCCGGGGCAAGAAGAACATGGCGGGTGCGGACCTGGGGGAGGCCTGACCACGGCCGCAGACCACCGGTGTCCACCGGGTCGCCAGAAGTGACCGAGGACACGACGGGCGGCGACGGCGGAGGAACCGCCCACGGGATGAGCACAGGGCCCCGTTCTCCGCAGGATTCTGCGGAGAACGGGGCCCTCCCTCGTGCCCGGACGCCGGGTGTCACCCCTGATTTTGTGTTCGGTGGGATTCGTGTGTAGAGTTCCATCTCGTGCTCAAGACGCCGACCGGGTGACAGGGAGGCGGGGTGAAGAACACAGAATCCGCGGATTCATGCCGAGAATGGCAGGTC
>NZ_JALJRI010000074.1:0-1274 GCF_024519795.1 Micrococcus sp. Mcc89
CAACCCTCGCACCGGTCAGATCGCGAGTTGACAACTATAGGAGCATCAACGCCCTCGCCGAGACTGTGAACGGCTCCTACAAGGCCGAACTCGTCCGCGGACCCGCACGCTCGGGGCCGTGGAAGACGGTCGAGGACCTCGAACTCGCGACGCTCGGATGGGTGCACTGGCACAACACCCAGTGCCTCCACGGATACCTTGGCGACGTCCCGCCCTCCGAGTTCGAGAACACGTTCTATGCTGTCCCCGACGACCACAACCTGCTGGTCGGAATCAAATAGCGCGAGTCTCCATCAGACCCAGGGCACTTCAGTCCGCACCGTCGAACTCGACCCCGAGCGAGCGCCCCTGATCGAGTGGGCGTTCAAGGCCTACGCCTCGGGGAACTGGACCGTCAGCCAGCTCCACGACGAACTCACCTCCCGCGGACTGGTCAGCCTGCCTACCCCGAAGCGGCCATCGAAGCCGCTGGCGGTCTCCTCGGTACATCGCCTGCTGACCAACCCGTACTACAAGGGCAATGTCGACTATCGCGGCACCCGCTATAAGGGCACCCACCCCGCGCTCGTCCCATCCGAGGTCTGGTACCAGGTCCAGTCCGTGCTCACCGCTCACAAGACCGCCGCCGAAGCCACCCAGGCCCACGACCACTACCTCAAAGGCACCATCCACTGCGGACAATGCGGATCGCGGCTGATCGTCTCCAACGCCAAGAACCGACACGGCAACGTCTACTGCTACTTCGTGTGCTCCGGTCGGCACTCCAAACGCACCGACTGCACCCGCGGCGCGATCCTGATCGCAGACGTCGAGAAGCTGATCGAGGACTACTACACCCGCGTACAGATCAGCCCCGCCCAGCGCGACGCCCTGTCCGGGATGCTCCACCACGAGTTCGACCGACTCATGGCCGCCGAGACCGACGAACTCGAACGCCTCACCACTCACCGAGACCGGCTCATGCAAGACCACTACGCCGACGCCATCCCGCTGCCCGTCCTCAAACGAGAACAAGACCGCATCCTGGGCGAACTCGACCGCCTCAACCGGCGTATCGACGCCCACCAAGGCGACTACGCCGACGCCCGCGCCCACCTCGACGACGCCCTCGGACTCCTGGCCAACTGCGCCGACATCTACCAACGGTGCGACGACGCCAACCGGCGCCTGTGCAACCAAGCCTTCTTCACCAAGGTCTACATCGACGAAGACAACGAACGGGTCTGCCATGAGTTTGCTTGACACGAGTTATCAGGCGGCGGCAGCCGCCTGGA
>NZ_JALJRI010000075.1:0-1213 GCF_024519795.1 Micrococcus sp. Mcc89
CAGCGGGTCATTCCCTGGCCACCTATGGGCAGCTTTTCATGGCCGCTTACAGACGCCCGAACTCATCGCCCGACTCGCCCACCTCGCCCCGCACCGCTGGGGAGTCGAGTCCTTGAAGGGACTCACGCCCCAGGGACTCGGGCGCATGTTGATGACCGGCTACAAGATCGCCAGTGACCGCGAGCCGGCCGGAGCACGACGACGCGGGTACACCCGCCAGGCGCTCGAACCCGCGTGGCGACTGTTCCATATCGACCTGTCCGATTCCGACCGGACCAGTCCGGTCTAACCGGACGGACCGGACCAACCGTCCGAACCGGCTCCATTGACGGCCCTCGACCACCTCACGGTCGGGGGCCGTCGTCATCCCGGGATCGACCGCGAGCGCCCGCCAAGCAGTGCCCGCGCTCGCGGACGTGGCCCCAGACCGCCCAACCCCGTGAATGGGGGCACCCATCGGACCCATGAAGGCCCCAGCGGAGGCGGCGACCCATGATGCCGACCCCATGGAAAGAGCCCCCGAGCGTGGACCTCATGGAAGGAGAACGCTCACCCCTGGCCCGTTTCCACGTCCATCAGGTCCGCGAGACGGAGGAAGTAGTCCGCGAGCGCCCGTGCCTGCCGTGCGTCCGGGAGGAACGCCCCACCCGTGGACAGCTCCGAGTCCTCCACCCGCACATCGGCCCACGCAACGCGGGGACGCCCGGGTGCCTCCGTGGTGACGATCTTCCCGTAGACGGTCAGGGTGGACGTGCCCGGGGACTCTAGGGCCACGGCCCCCAGGTGGATCGTGTGCTCCGTGTCCAGCGTGACCAACGTGCTCCCGGTGGCGGTCTGGTGGCCGGTGGCGGCGCTCGCGGTGAGTCCAGCGTCGTGCTGCTGCGTGGTGTTCGTCATGGTCCGTGATCCGATCTACTACCCCGGCTGACGCCGAGAATCCCGACTACTGCCCGACTAGGCAACAGTCACCGGATGCATACGCCCATGTCACACGCGGGTTGGGGGAGACTCCCCCCGTCTCCGCGAGAGAGGGCCGGAATCCACGCGATTCCGGCCCTCTTCGCGTCTGTACGCGGGGACCTGACATACCGACCGGCTGGTGACTAGTTGTAAGAGGGCATGACGTTGTTGACTCGGGCCGGGGCCAACGAGGCCGGAGGGGCGTCCCCGCAGGAGGTATGAGGCCGATGGTAGTTGTAGTGGTTCACCCACA
>NZ_JALJRI010000076.1:0-1369 GCF_024519795.1 Micrococcus sp. Mcc89
AAGCCGCCGTTTCCCGAACGAAAGTGCTGGGGAAGCCGCCGTTTCCCGAACGAAAACGGTGGGGAAGCCGCCGTTTCCCGAACGAAAGCGGGGACGGGGGGTCAGATGTGCGGGGCCGGCTCCGGGACGGGGGCGGCGGCGGAGACCCCGTCGTCGCGGACGGAGGCGTCGTCCTCGGCCACGAGCATCACGACGAGCGAGTCCGGCCGCACGCGGGCGTCGAGGGCGGTGATGACCCCGGTGGCGTCGCCGTCGAGCTGGGAGGGCATCGGCTCGGCGAACTCGACCTTCACGCGCTGGGCCTGCTCCGTGTGCATCGCGGGGACGGAGCTGGGGTGCCGGGTCACGGTCTTCACGGCGATCCGCGCCCAGTCGAGCGCGTGCCGGGGCGAGAGGACCATGACGTCGAGGAGGCCGTCGTCCAGCTTGGCCTGGGGCAGCAGCTCGACGCCGCCCGTGAGCATCCCGCAGTTGGCCACCATCACGGTGCGCACCTTGAACCGGCGGGGCTGACCGCCGTCGAGGGCCACGGTCACCTCGTGCCGCTTGCCGCGCAGGTGCCGCATGCCGGCCTCGCTGTAGGCCAGCCAGCCGGCCAGGCTCTTCAGCTCGTCCTTGGTGTCGCCCATGATGTCCGCGTCATAGCCGGCGCCGCCGATCACGGTGAAGGTCTGCCGGGTGACGCGCCCGTCCTCGTGCGTGAAGCGGACGTCCACGGTGTCGATGCGCCGCTGCCGGCCCCCCACGGCGATCCTCAGGCACTGCTCGACGTCGTTGATCGGCAGGTCCAGGTTGCGGGCCAGCAGGTTCCCGGTGCCCAGCGGCACCACGCCGAGGGCGACGTCGGTGCCGGCCAGCTGCTCGGCCACGGTGCGGACCGTGCCGTCGCCGCCCGCGGCGATCACGAGCCGGGCGCCGGCGTCGAGGGCCTGCCGCGCCATGGCGGTGCCGGGGTCGTCCTCCTGCGTCTCGAGCACGAGCACCTCGCCGAGGCCCTCCGCCGCCGCGAGCCGCTCGAGCTCGCGCCGCACCCGGTCCGCGTGCGTCTTGATGGGGTTCAGCACCAGCGCGACCTCGTGCCGGCCCGTGCCGATGCCGGGCACCTCCTCCAGCCGGCGCTGCACGCCGCCCATCCGCGCGTCGAGGGCGTCCACCAGGAGACGCGTCCGCTCGTGCTGCACGCCGAGGCGGACCTGGCGCACCGCCAGCACCACCACGACGACGGCCAGCACGGCCAGGAGCACCAGGGCGGCCAGCGCCATCCACCACTCGGGAGTCATGCCCTGAGTCTAGGCGTCGGCCCCGCCCGCTAGGTGTAAGAGGTCATGACGTTGTTGACTCGGGCCGGTGCCAACGAGGCCGGCGGGGC
>NZ_JALJRI010000077.1:0-356 GCF_024519795.1 Micrococcus sp. Mcc89
ACTCGCGACCTCCACCTTGGCAAGGTGGCGCTCTAGCCAACTGAGCTACATCCGCCTGAGTCGATCCTCACGGATCGTCTCCGTGCGCGATACTGGGTTCGAACCAGTGACCTCTTCCGTGTCAGGGAAGCGCGCTACCGCTGCGCCAATCGCGCTCGTCCACCTCCGAGGAGGTGGTGAACATGCCGCCACTCCCGGTCGGAGAAGCCTGCGAGGTCGGGACGGGATTCGAACCCGCGTATACGGCTTTGCAGGCCGCTGCCTCGCCTCTCGGCCACCCGACCAGGGGTGAAGGTTGAGCGAGCGGATGACGAGATTCGAACTCGCGACCTCCACCTTGGCAAGGTGGCGCTCTA
>NZ_JALJRI010000078.1:0-92607 GCF_024519795.1 Micrococcus sp. Mcc89
TCAGCGGGTCATTCCCTGGCCACCTATGGGCAGCTTTTCATGGCCGCTTACAGCCTTCTGGATGGTCGACGGCGGGCGGATGGTGCAGGCCGGGGGAGGGGGTCCGGTCGTGCTGGGCGCCGTCGTCGGGATGCTCGTGTCCAGCGCGGTGTGGCTGCGTGTGGCGCACCGGCGGGAGACGCGCGCCGCCTTCGACGTCTGAGCTCGGACCGCCCCCGCCTCCGCCTCCGGTCCCGCCCGTCCCCACGCCGAGGCCCGCAGACACGCCGCTACGCCGGTCCGGTGACGGCGCGTCTGCGGGCCTCGGCGGGAGGGGCACCACGCACGACGACGGCGGCCCGCCTCCTCGAGGTGAGGAGACGGGCCGCCGTCGTGGTGCGGGGGATCAGAACTGGCGGGCCAGGATGGCCCGCTTCACCTCGGAGATCGCCTTGGTCACCTGGATGCCGCGGGGGCACGCGTCGGTGCAGTTGAAGGTCGTGCGGCAACGCCACACGCCCTCCTTGTCGTTCAGGATCTCCAGGCGCATGTCGCCGGCCTCGTCACGCGAGTCGAAGATGAACCGGTGCGCGTTGACGATGGCGGCCGGGCCGAAGTACTGGCCATCCGTCCAGAACACCGGGCAGGACGAGGTGCACGCGGCGCACAGGATGCACTTCGTGGTGTCGTCGTAGATCGCCCGGTCGGCCTGGGACTGGTAGCGCTCCTTGGTGGGCGCGTGGCCCTCGGCGACCAGGAACGGCATGATCTCGCGGTAGGACTGGAAGAACGGGTCCATGTCCACGATCAGGTCCTTCTCCACCGGCAGGCCCTTGATGGGCTCCACCAGGATGGGCTTGGACAGGTCGAGGTCCTTCAGGAGCGTCTTGCAGGCCAGGCGGTTGCGGCCGTTGATGCGCATGGCGTCGGAGCCGCACACGCCGTGGGCGCAGGAGCGGCGGAACGACAGGGTGCCGTCGTGGTCCCACTTGACCTTGTGCAGGGCGTCCAGCACGCGGTCGGTGCCGTACATGGTCAGGCGCCACTCGTCCCAGTAGGACTCCTCGGAGGACTCCGGGAGGTAGCGGCGGACCTTGAGCACGATGTCGAAGCTCTCGACCTCGCCTGCGCCGCCACCGGCGGACTGGGTCTGCGCCTGGGCCACGGGGGCCTCGGTCTCGGTTGCTGAGTGGCTCATCAGTACTTACGCTCCATCGGCTGGTAACGGGTCACGACGACGGGCTTGGTCTCGAAGCGGATGCCCTTGACGCCCTCCATCTCCGCGGTCTCGTCACGGTAGATCATGGTGTGCGCCATGAAGTTCTCGTCGTCGCGGTCGGGGTAGTCCTCGCGGTAGTGCCCGCCGCGGGACTCCTTGCGGCCCAGGGCCGCGAGGGTCATCGCCTCGGCGATGTCCAGGAGGTAGCCCAGCTCCATGCCCTCGAGCAGGTCGAGGTTGAAGCGGCGGCCCTTGTCCTGGACGGACACGTTCTCGTAGCGCCCGCGCAGCTCCTCGATCTTGGCCAGTGCGCGGCGGATCGAGTCCTCGTCGCGGAAGACCTGCATGTCCGCGTCCATCGACTCCTGGAGCTCGGCGCGGATGTCCGCGACGCGCTCGGAGCCGGTGGCGGAGCGCAGGTTCTCGATGTGCTCCACGGTCGGCAGCTCGCCGCCCTCGGGCAGCTCCACCCAGTCCGCCTGCGCGGCGTACTCGGCGGCGTAGATGCCGGCGCGGCGGCCGAACACGTTGATGTCCAGCAGCGAGTTGGTGCCCAGGCGGTTGGACCCGTGCACGGACACGCAGGCCACCTCGCCGGCGGCGTACAGGCCCGGCACGACGGTGTCGTTGTCCTGGAGGACCTCGGCCTGGATGTTCGTGGGGATGCCGCCCATGAAGTAGTGGCAGGTGGGGAACACCGGCACCGGCTCCGTGTAGGGCTCGACGCCCAGGTACGTGCGGGCGAACTCGGTGATGTCCGGGAGCTTCTCGTCGATGTGCGAGGGCTCCAGGTGCGTCAGGTCGAGCAGCACGTAGTCCTTGTTGGGGCCGGCGCCGCGGCCCTGACGGACCTCCTCGGCCATGGACCGGGCCACGATGTCGCGCGGGGCGAGGTCCTTGATGGTGGGGGCGTAGCGCTCCATGAAGCGCTCGCCGTCCGCGTTGCGGAGGATGCCGCCCTCGCCGCGTGCGGCCTCGGAGAGCAGGATGCCCAGGCCGGCCAGGCCGGTCGGGTGGAACTGCACGAACTCCATGTCCTCGAGCGGCAGGCCCGCGCGGTAGGCGATGGCCATGCCGTCGCCGGTGAGGGTGTGGGCGTTCGAGGTGGTCTTGTACACCTTGCCGGCGCCGCCGGTGGCGAAGATGACCGACTTGGCCTGGAAGACGTGGATCTCGCCGGTGGCCAGCTCGTAGGAGACGACGCCGGCGGTGCGCTTCTGCTTGTAGGCGGTGCCGTCCTCGCGCACGGCGTCCTCCTCCACCAGCAGCAGGTCGAGCACGTAGAACTCGTTGAAGAACTCCACGTTGTGCTTGACGCAGTTCTGGTACAGCGTCTGGAGGATCATGTGGCCGGTGCGGTCCGCGGCGTAGCAGGCGCGGCGCACGGGCGCCTTGCCGTGGTCACGGGTGTGGCCGCCGAAGCGGCGCTGGTCGATCTTGCCCTCGGGGGTGCGGTTGAAGGGCAGGCCCATCTTCTCGAGGTCCAGCACCGCGTCGATGGCCTCCTTGGCCATGACCTCCGCGGCGTCCTGGTCCACCAGGTAGTCGCCGCCCTTGACGGTGTCGAACGTGTGCCACTCCCAGTTGTCCTCCTCGACGTTGGCGAGGGCCGCGCACATGCCGCCCTGGGCCGCGCCGGTGTGGGAACGCGTGGGGTAGATCTTGGTGAGGACGGCGGTGTGCGCGCGCTGACCGGCCTCGATGGCCGCGCGCATGCCCGCGCCGCCGGCGCCGACGATCACCACGTCGTACTTGTGCACCTGCATTCAGGTCTCTCTTTCTGGGTGTCTGTGACGCGGCGGCCGCTCGGGCCGGCCGCACCGCAGGGCGAGCGTTTCCGAGGTCAGCCGCAGAAGGCCGGGGAGCCCTCGAGCAGGGCGCCGGAGGCGTCCACCATGCAGGGATCGAAGGTGAAGATCACCAGGGTGCCGAGGATGATGATCACGGCTGTGGCGATGTACAGGATCATCGTCAGCCAGAAGCGGGCGCTGCCGCGACGGGTGTAGTCGTTGATGATCGTGCGCACGCCGTTGGCGCCGTGCAGCATGGCCAGCCACAGGAGGGCCAGGTCCCAGAACTGCCACAGCGGGTGCGCCCACTTGCCGGCCACGAAGCCGAAGTCGATGGCGTGGATGCCGTCGCCCACCAGCAGGTTGGTGGTCAGGTGCACGGCGATCAGCACGACGAGGAAGACGCCCGAGATGCGCATGAACAGCCAGGCGAGCATCTCGAAGTTGCCGCGGCCGCCGCCGTCGCGCGTGTACTTGGGGTCCAGACGGCGGCTGCGGGGCGCCGCGATGGTGGTCTCAGCGGTGGTGCTCATGGCTCAGTGACCTCCGAGTGCGAGGCTGAAGTGACGGATGGCGAAGCCCAGGGTCAGGACGACCCACAGCCCCAGCACGATCCACAGCAGGGTCTTGTGGTGCTGGGTGCCGCCCTTCCAGAAGTCGACCAGGATGATGCGCAGGCCGTTCAGGGCGTGGAAGATGATCGCCGCGACGAGGCCGGCCTCGCCGAGCGCGAAGTACCACGTCTTGTACGAGCCGATCACGGCGTTGTAGGCCTCGGGGGAGACCCGGACCAGGGCCGTGTCCAGCACGTGGACGAGCAGGTAGAAGAAGATGACGACGCCGGTGACGCGGTGGCCCACCCAGGACCACATGCCGCCGTGGCCCCGGTACAGGGTTCCGCGGCCGTTCTTGGCCGGGGCCTGCGCAGTGGCGCTAGACACGGTTGATACCTCCAGGGGGAATGCACGATCCCGGTCCTCCGCCGTGGGACGACGACGGGCAGGGGCGTGTGCGAGTGGATTCCTCCACCTAGGGTAGACCCTTCCCGCGCCTCCGTGCCCGATCGGGACCCGGGCGACCACTGTGACGCGTGCGGCGCCCCGCCGCCGTCCTGTTCGGTCTGGGCTGTGCCCCGCCTGGGACGCGTCGAGTGGTCCCCCGTCCGGACGGTTCCGTAGTCTGGCCCGGTGAGCACCGATCCGAACCTGACCGATGCCCCGCGCGAGGCCGCGCCGGGCACGGCCCTGTCCCGCTTCCACGCCGTGATCCCCGCCGGGGGCGTGGGCACCCGCCTGTGGCCCCTCTCGCGGGCCGCCGCGCCGAAGTTCCTCCACGACCTCACCGGCTCGGGCCAGACCCTGATCCGTGCCACGTGGGACCGTCTGGCGCCCCTGGCCGCGGGCATGCTCGTGGTGACCGGGGAGGCCCACCGGGAGGCGGTGTGCATGCAGCTGCCGGCCCTGGCGGAGACGGATCTGGTGCTCGAGCCCTCGCCCAAGGACTCCGCGGCCGCCATCGGCCTGGCCGCGGCGATCCTCTCCCTGCGCGACCCGGACACGATCATGGGCTCGTTCGCGGCGGATCAGGTGATCTCCCCGGTGGAGGTCTTCCAGGACGCGGTGCGGCAGGCCGTCGAGACGGCGGCCACGGGCCGGATCGTGACCATCGGCATCGAGCCCACGCACGCGGCCACGGGCTTCGGCTACATCCGCCGGGGCCGCCGTCTCCGCGTGGCCGGCGCCCCGGACGCGCACGACGTCGCCGCGTTCGTGGAGAAGCCGGACCTGAAGGTCGCCCAGCAGTACGTGAAGTCCGGCCGCTACCTCTGGAACGCGGGCATGTTCGTGGCGCCCGTGGGCCTCATGCTGGCCCACCTCGAGGAGAACGAGCCCGCGCTGCACGCCGGCCTGATGGAGATCGCCCGCGCGTGGGAGACGCCGGAGCGGGACGAGGTCATGGCCCGGGTGTGGCCCGAGCTGACGAAGACCGCCATCGACTACGCCGTGGCCGAGCCCGCCGCCGCCGTCGGCGACGTGGCCGTGATCCCCGGCTCCTTCACGTGGGACGACGTGGGGGACTTCGCGGCGATCGCCCGCCTGAACCCGGTCAAGGACGCCTCCGGCATCACGGTGATCGGCGACACCCCGCGCGTGTACTCGGACGACGCGTCCGGCGTCGTGGTGACGGACACGAAGCGCGTCATCGCGCTGATCGGCATCGAGGACGTCGTCGTGGTGGACACCGAGGACGCGCTGCTGGTCACCACCACGGAGCACGCCCAGGAGGTCAAGAAGGCCGTCGAGGCGCTCAAGGCGGAGGGTGTGGACGAGGTCCTCTGACCGCGCCCTGGGCCGGGTCCGGCCCGCATCGACCGGCACCCCCGGAGTAGGGTGCTGGGCCATGACCACCTCCGACTCCGTGCTGACCGGGCCCCGTCCGACCTCCGTCCCCTCGGTGGGCCCCGTGGTGGCCGAGCTCGAGGACGAGATCGTGTCCTTCCGCCGGGACCTGCACCGGCATCCCGAGCTCTCCTATGAGGAGTACCGCACCACCGACCGCATCGTGGAGCTGCTCTCCGGCTACGGGCTCTCGCCCGTGCGGATGGAGTCCACGGGCGCCTACGTGGACGTCGGGGAGGGGCCGGTGGTGCTGGCCCTGCGCGCGGACATCGACGCGCTGCCGGTCGAGGAGGAGACCGGCCTGCCCTACGTGTCCGTCAATGACGGCGTCGCGCACGCGTGCGGCCACGACATGCACACCGCCGTGATGGCGGGTGTGGCCGTCGCCCTCGGCCGCATCCTCCGCGGGGCCACCGCCGACCCCGACCTGCGCGCGGTCGGCGAGCGGGTCCACGGCACGGTCCGCGTCATCTTCCAGCCCGCGGAGGAGCGGCTGCCCGGCGGCTCCCTGGCCGTGCTGCGGCAGGGGATCCTCGACGACGTTCCCCGCATCCTGGCGGCGCACTGCGACCCCCAGGTCGACGTCGGCTCGATCGGCACCCGCATCGGCGCCATCACCTCGGCGGCGGACACGATCCGGATCACCCTCACCGGACGCGGGGGGCACACCTCGCGGCCCCACCTCACCGAGGACATGGTCTTCGCCCTGTCCCAGATCGCCGTGAACGTGCCCGCCGTGCTCTCCCGGCGGATCGACGTGCGCTCGGCCGTCTCCGTGGTGTGGGGGCAGATCGCCGCCGGCAGCGCGCCCAACGCGATCGACAACACCGGCTACCTGGCCGGGACCATGCGCTGCCTCGACGCGGACGTGTGGGAGGAGGCCGGCGCGCTGCTCGACGAGGTGGTCCGACAGGTGGCCGCGCCGTACGGCGTGCACGTGCAGCTCGAGCACGTGCGCGGCGTCCCGCCGGTGCACAACACCGAGGGCGAGACGGCGCTGATCGAGACCGCGGCGCGGCGGGAGCTCGGCTCGCGGGCGATCGTCCTGACCCCGCAGTCGATGGGCGGCGAGGACTTCGCCTGGATGACCCAGAAGGTGCCCGGCTCCATGCTGCGCCTCGGCACCCGGTCCCCGGGTGGCCCCATCTACGATCTGCACCGCGGGGACTACGCGCCGGACGAGCGGGCCATCGGCGTGGGCATGCGGGTCTTCACCGCCGCCGCGCTGCAGGTGCTCACGGGCGAGGACCACCACTGACCCCACCGCCCGCCCCCGCCGGAGGGGACGGGCCCACCGTTCGGTAGACTCGCGCTCATCCGGACGGGGCCACCCGCACGGGCCCCGTCTTTCCGCGGCCACCGGCCGCGGGCCTCGCACCGTGCCTTCCGAAATGAGGACCCCATGGGCATCGCCACCCCGTCGGCCGCGCGCCGCCGTCGTCTCCTGCTCCCCGCCGCCGCGCTCGGCGTCTCCGGCCTGCTGCTGACCGCGTGCGGCGCCCCGCCGGAGCAGTCCGAGGCCTCGGGCCCCGGCGCCGCCGAGAGCGAGGCCATCGCCACCGTGGACGGCGTCGGCTCGGACAACAAGGACTACAAGGCCTGCATCGTCTCGGACGAGGGCGGCTTCGACGACCGCTCCTTCAACCAGTCCTCCTACGAGGGCCTCAAGGCCGCCGAGAAGGCCTACGGCATCACCACCAGCGAGGCCGAGTCGAACGAGCCCAGCGAGTTCACCCCGAACGTGACCGCCATGGTCAACGCCGACTGCGACGCCGTCATCGGCGTGGGCTTCCTCCTCGGCGACGCCATGAAGCCGATCGCCGCGCAGCACTCGGACACCCACTTCTTCGGCGTGGACGTCACCGCGGAGGGCTTCTCCGACAACGTCCAGAAGCTCACCTACGACACGGCGCAGGCGGCGTTCCTGGCCGGCTACCTGGCGGCGGGCACCACCGAGACCGGCACCGTGGCCACCTATGGCGGCATGGAGATCCCCACCGTCACCATCTTCATGGACGGCTTCGCCCGCGGCGTGGAGCACTACAACGAGGTCAAGGACAAGGACGTCAAGGTCCTGGGCTGGGACAAGGACGCGAAGACCGGCTCCTTCACGGGCGACTTCAAGAACGTGGCCAACGGCAAGACGAACACCGCCAACTTCATCAACGAGGGCGCCGACATCGTGATGCCGGTGGCCGGCCCCGTGGGCCTGGGCACCCTGGACGCCGTCCGCGAGGCGAACCAGGGCGGCAAGGACGTCAAGGTCATCTGGCCGGACTCGGACGGCTACGAGTCCACCAAGGACGGCAACCTGATCCTCACCTCGGTGAAGAAGAACATGGGCCAGTCCGTCGCCGACGTGATCGCCGCGGACCTGAAGGACGAGTTCTCGGCCGAGCCCTACGTGGGCACGTTGGAGAACAAGGGCGTCGAGCTGGCCCCGTTCCACGACTTCGAGGACACGGTGCCGCAGGAGCTCAAGGACGAGCTCAAGGATCTCGAGGCCAAGATCGTCTCGGGCGAGCTGAAGGTCGGCTCGGAGTACTCCCCGGAGGCCTGACCCGCCTCGCCACCGCCGCAGGGCCGGCCCGGACCCCTCCGGACCGGCCCCGCGGCGCGCGGGCGCCCGGCCCGCCCCCGCCGCCGAGCGCGGCACCACGAGCATCGACCAGACGGAAGGCCCTCGATGAGGCTCGAACTGCGCGGGATCACCAAGCGCTTCGGCTCGTTCGCCGCGAACGAGGACGTGAACCTGACCGTGGAGTCGGGGCGGGTGCACACCCTCCTCGGCGAGAACGGCGCCGGCAAGTCCACCCTGATGAACGTCCTCTTCGGGCTCTACGAGCCCACCGAGGGGGAGATCCTGCTCGACGGCGAGCCCGTCCGGTTCTCCGGCCCCGGCGAGGCCATGCGCGCGGGCATCGGCATGGTGCACCAGCACTTCATGCTCGTGCCCGTCTTCACGGTGGCCGAGAACGTGGCCCTCGGCGACGAGCACACCCGCGCCCTGGGCGTGCTCGACCTCGAGGCCACCCGCCGGCGGATCCGGGAGATCTCCGCGCAGTACGGCTTCGACGTGGACCCGGACGCCGTCGTCGAGGACCTGCCCGTGGGCGTGCAGCAGCGCGTCGAGATCATCAAGGCCCTCGTCCGCGACGCGCGCATCCTCATCCTGGACGAGCCGACCGCCGTGCTCACCCCCCAGGAGACCGACGAGCTGCTCGGCATCATCCGGCAGCTGCGGGCGGACGGCACGGCGATCGTGTTCATCTCCCACAAGCTGCGCGAGGTCAAGGCCGTCTCGGACGACATCACCGTGCTGCGCCGCGGCCGCGTGGTCGGCACGGCGGAGCCCTCCGCCGAGGCCGCCGAGCTGGCCGCCCTCATGGTGGGCCGGAACGTCGTCCTCGAGCGGCGCAAGACGGCCCCGACCCTGGGGGAGGAGACGTTCCGCGTCGAGGACCTCTCCGTCGTCTCGCCCACGGGCCAGGTGCTGCTGGACGCCGTGTCCTTCGCCGTCCGCCAGGGCGAGGTCCTCGCCGTGGCCGGTGTGCAGGGCAACGGGCAGACCGAGCTGACCGAGGCGATCATGGGCCTGGTCAAGGCCACCGGCTCCGTCACCCTGGACGGTCGGGAGCTGATCGGCCGGTCCACCCGCCAGATCATCCGCGCCGGCGTCGGCTTCGTGCCCGAGGACCGCTCCACGGACGGGCTCGTCGGCCCGTTCTCCGTGGCGGAGAACATGGTGCTCAACCGGTACGACGTCGCCCCGGCCGGCAACGCCGTGCAGATGCGCCCCGCCGCGGTGCGGGCGCTCGCCGAGCGCCGCGTGGCCGAGTTCGACGTCCGCACCCAGGGCGTGGACCTGCCGGTCTCCTCCCTCTCGGGAGGCAACCAGCAGAAGGTCGTCATGGCCCGCGAACTCGTGGACGGGCTGCGCCTGTTCATCGCCTCGCAGCCCACGCGCGGCGTGGACGTCGGCTCGATCGAGTTCCTGCACGACCGGATCATCGCCGAGCGCGACGCCGGCACCCCCGTGCTGATCGTCTCCACCGAGCTGGACGAGGTCCTCGAGCTGGCGGACCGGATCGCCGTGATGTACCACGGGCGGATCGTCGGCATCGTGCCGGGGGACACCTCGCGCGAGACGCTCGGCCTCATGATGGCCGGCCAGACCCCCGACGACGCGGCCCTCGCCTCCGGCGCAGACGTCGCCGCGGGCACGCCCGGCACCGCCGGTGAGGCGCCCGCCGCCCACCCCACCACGGAAGGAGAGCGCCCGTGAGCACCGCCGCCCCGCAGCGCCCGGCCCCCGCGTCCGACGCGGCCGCCCGGCCCGCCCCCGCCGACTCCGCCCTGCGCCGGATCCTCTCGGGCAACGGCACGGTCACCGCCCTGGCGATCCTGCTGTCCCTGCTGATCTCCGGCCTGCTGATCATCGCCGTGGACGAGGACGTCCGCGACGCCGCCGGCTACTTCTTCGCCCGCCCGGGCGACCTGCTCTCCGCCGCCTGGGCCGCGTTCGCCGGAGCCTTCGCGGCCCTGTTCCGCGGCGCCGTCTTCAACTACCGGGCCTCGGACGCGACGGGCATGCTCTACCCGCTCACCGAGACCCTCACCGTGGCGACCCCGCTGATCATCATCTCGCTGGGCATCGCCATCGCCTTCCGGGCGGGCCTGTTCAACATCGGCGGCCAGGGTCAGTTCATCTTCGGCGCCATGTTCGCCACGTGGTTCGGCGTGCACCTGCACCTGCCGGCCGGCGTGCACCTGCTGCTCGTCGTCGTGATGGGCGTGCTCGGCGGCGTGCTGTGGGGCTCCGTCGTCGGCGTGCTCAAGGCCTGGACGGGCGCGCACGAGGTGATCCTCACGATCATGCTCAACTACGTGGCGGTGAACCTGCTCGCCTACCTGTTGAACACCCCCGTCCTGCGGGCGCCCGGCACCACGAACCCGGTGTCCGCGCCGCTGGACCGCTCCGCCATGTTCCCGCGGCTGCTGGGGACCGACTTCCGGCTGCACTGGGGCTTCTTCGTCGCGCTGCTGGCCGTGCTCTTCACGTGGTGGCTGATGCAGCGCTCCACCCTCGGCTTCCGCCTGCGGGCCGTGGGCGCCAACCCGGACGCCGCCCGCACGGCCGGCATCTCCGTCAAGGGCTCCTACCTGGCCGCCATGGCGATCTCCGGCGGCCTGGCCGGCCTGGCCGGCGCCACCCACGTGGCCGGCACGGAGAGCACGCTGAACACCTCCGTGGCCGGGTCCTTCGGCTTCGACGCGATCACGGTGGCGCTGCTCGGCCGGTCCCACCCGGTGGGCGTGCTGTTCGCGGGCCTGCTCTTCGGCGCCCTGCGCGCCGGCGGCGTGACCATGCAGACCGAGACCGGGGTGCCGGTCGACATCGTCCTCGTGGTGCAGTCCGTGATCGTGCTGCTCATCGCGGCCCCGCCGCTGGTGCGCGCCATCTTCCGGCTGCCCGCCCCGGGCGCCGCGCGCGCCCGCCGCGCGGCCGACCCCGTGACCCAGCCCGCCGTGGCCGGCGCCGCGCTGACCGGCGCCGGCGGCCACGCCGCCGCCCCGTCCACGGGCGTCCAGGAGGCCGCGGCCGCCGCCGTCGCGGACCCGCAGGCTCCGACCACTGCACCCACGGACACGGCCCCGACCCACCGCCCGCACGAGCAGAAGGGGGACGCCCGATGAGCGCGACCGCCGCCCGGCCCCACGCCGACGTCGTCCGCCCCGAGGCCGCCGAGCCCGCCCGGGTCGTGGTCCGGCACTGGACCACCCCGATCGCCCTGACGATCCTGACCCTGCTGGCCCTGGCCGTCTTCGCCCTCGGCGCCCCCGAGGCGG
Organism: Micrococcus sp. Mcc89; assembly: GCF_024519795.1. NCBI lineage: Bacteria > Bacillati > Actinomycetota > Actinomycetes > Micrococcales > Micrococcaceae > Micrococcus > Micrococcus sp. Mcc89. Next base: position 11,238 of record NZ_JALJRI010000078.1, read on the forward strand.
CGGCGACCTTCCGACTCTCGAACGCGTCCGACGCCGTCGTGCTCCCGGACCTGACCGCCGACCCCGTGCTGGGGGGCTGGCTGCTCGTCGGGCTCATGGCGGTGCTGACCGCGGTGGCCTGGCTGGCGACCCTGCGCTCGGGGCGCACCCCCGGCTGGGCCGCGGCCCTGTTCGCCGTCGCCTTCGTGGCCGCGTTCCTCATCTGGGTGATCGGCTCGGCGGACAACACCACCGTGTTCCTCACCGGCCTGATCGCCGGCTCGTTCGCGCTGGCCGTCCCGCTGATCTTCGGCTCGATGGCCGGCATCCTGGCCGAGCGCTCGGGCGTGGTGAACATCGCGATCGAGGGTCAGCTGCTGGCGGGCGCGTTCACGGCCGCCGTCGTCGGCACCGCCACCGGCTCGCCCTGGGCGGGCCTGGCCGCCGCGATCGTGGCCGGCGTCCTCGTGTCCTGGCTGCTCGCCGTGTTCTCGATCAAGTACCTGGTCAACCAGGTGATCGTCGGCGTCGTGCTCAACGTGCTCGTGGCCGGCCTGACGAGCTTCCTGTACTCCACCGTCCTCACCGGCGGGGACACCGAGCTCAACGCGCCGCCGCACTTCCCGAACCTGCGGATCCCGGGCCTGGCGGACATCCCCGTGCTCGGGCCCATCCTGTTCAACCAGACGATCCTGGGCTACGCGATGTACCTGCTCGTCATCGCGCTGTGGTTCGCCCTGTTCCGCACCCGCTGGGGCCTGCGCGTGCGCGCCGTGGGCGAGCACCCCAAGGCCGCGGACACCGTGGGCATCGACGTGAACCGCACGCGGTACGCCGCCGTCCTGCTGGGCGGTGCGGTGGCCGGCATGGGCGGGGCGTTCTTCACGCTCGTCTCCGCGTCGTCCTTCACCAAGGAGATGACGGCGGGCCAGGGCTTCATCGCGCTCGCGGCCGTGATCTTCGGCCGCTGGAACCCGATCGGCGCGTTCTTCGCGGCGCTGCTGTTCGGCTTCGCCACCAACATGCAGTACGTCCTGGCGATCCTCGGCACCCCGGTGCCGAGCCAGTTCATGGCGATGCTCCCGTACCTCGTCACGGTGTTCGCCGTGGCCGGCCTCGTGGGCCGCTCGCGCGGCCCGGCCGCCTCGGGCGTGCCGTACGTGAAGGAGTAGCCGTGGCGGACGGGCAGCACACGACGACGGCGCCGCGCGTGGACTGGGACCGGCTGCGGGCCGCGGCCCTGGCCGCCACGGAGCACGCCTACGTGCCCTACTCGGGGTTCCGGGTGGGCGCCGCCGCGCTCACCGACGACGGCCGCCTCGTCTCGGGCTGCAACATCGAGAACGCGTCCTACGGGCTGACCCTGTGCGCCGAGTGCGCGCTGCTGGCCGACCTGCGCATGGGCGGGGGCGGCCGACTGGCCGCGTTCGTGTGCGTGGACGGCGAGGGCGTGCTCACCATGCCCTGCGGGCGGTGCCGCCAGCTGCTGTACGAGTTCCGCGCCCCCGGGCTCGTGCTGCTCACCCCGGCGGGGGAGCGGGGGATCGACGCGGTGCTGCCGGACGCCTTCGGCCCGGCCGACCTGGAGCGGGCGGACCGTCCCTGACCTGCGGCGCGCTCCCGGGCCCGCTCGCTAGAGTCGGAGGCTGACCGTCGCAGCCGTCCTCCGAGGAGAACCCCATGACCGCGCAGCCGCAGGCCGAGCCCTTCGACGCCGTCGAGGTGATCCGCACCAAGCGGGACCGGGGGACGCTGTCCCCCGAGCAGATCGACTGGGTGGTGGACGCGTACACCCGCGGCGTGGTGGCGGACGAGCAGATGTCCGCCCTGGCCATGGCGATCCTGCTCAACGGCATGGACCGCGCCGAGATCGCCCGCTGGACGGACGCGATGATCGCCTCGGGCGAGCGCATGGACTTCGGCGGGCTCACCACCCCGGACGGCCGCCCCCTGGCCACCGCGGACAAGCACTCCACCGGCGGTGTGGGGGACAAGATCACCCTGCCGCTGGCCCCCCTCGTGGCCTCCTTCGGGGTGGCCGTGCCGCAGCTGTCCGGCCGCGGCCTCGGCCACACCGGCGGCACCCTGGACAAGCTCGAGGCGATCCCCGGGTGGCGGGCCGACCTCAGCAACGAGGCGATGCTGCGCCAGCTCTCCGAGGTGGGCGCCGTGATCTGCGCGGCCGGCTCGGGCCTGGCCCCGGCGGACAAGCGCCTGTACGCCCTGCGCGACGTCACCGGCACGGTGGAGGCCATCCCGCTGATCGCCTCCTCGATCATGTCCAAGAAGATCGCCGAGGGCACCGGCGCCCTCGTGCTGGACGTCAAGTGCGGCTCGGGCGCGTTCATGAAGGACGAGGCGTCCGCCCGCGAGCTGGCCCGGACCATGGTGGACCTCGGCCGGGACGCCGGGGTGGACACCTCGGCGCTGCTCACGGACATGTCCGTGCCCCTGGGCCGGACGGCCGGCAACGCCCTCGAGGTCCGCGAGTCGGTGGAGGTGCTCGCCGGCGGCGGCCCGGCCGACGTCGTGGAGCTCACCGTGGCGCTCGCCGCCGCGATGCTCGCCGGCGCCGGGGTCACGGACGTGGACCCGGCCGAGCACCTGGCCAACGGCCGGGCGATGGACGTGTGGAACCGGATGATCGAGGCCCAGGGCGGCGACCCGCGCGCGGCCCTCCCGACGGCGGCCCACACCGAGGACGTCGTCGCGGAGACGGACGGCGTCCTCACCGAGCTGGACGCGATGGCCGTGGGCCTGGCCGCGTGGCGCCTCGGCGCCGGGCGGGAGCGACAGGGCCAGGCCGTCCAGGCCGCGGCCGGCGTCGAGGTGCACGTGCGCCCCGGCGAGCGCGTGGCCCGGGGCCAGAAGGTGCTGACCCTGCACACGGACACGCCGGAGCGCTTCGAGCGGGCGAAGGCCGCGCTCGCCGGCGGCTGGGCCGTCGGCGAGCTCGACGACGACGCCGCCCAGACCCTTCGCGAGCGCTCCGTGATCCTGGACCGGATCGGCTGACCGGATGCTCGCGTGGCTCGAGGAGGCGATCCTCCACGCCTCCGCGCAGTGGTGGGTCCTGCCGCTGACGCTGCTGCTGTGCCTGCTCGACGGCATCGTGCCGATCTTCCCGTCGGAGTCGGTGCTGGTGGCCCTCGGCGCGATCGTCCGCGACGGGCACCCGTTCTCCCTGTGGGCGCTGTGGGGGGTCGGCTTCGCGGGCGCGTTCCTGGGGGACGTGGCCGCGTACGCGATCGGCCGTGCCGTGGGCGTGGAGCGGTTCCGGTGGATGCGGCTGCGGCGGGTGCGGGCCACGGTCGAGGTCGCCCGGCACCACCTGCACAGCCACGGCGCGCTGCTGCTGTTCACCGCCCGGTTCATCCCCGGCGGCCGCGTGGCCCTGAACCTCACGGCCGGCGCCACCCGCTATCCGCCGGTGCGGTTCGTGGCGCTGGACCTGCTCTCCACGGCCAGCTGGGCCGCGTACTCGATCATGATCGCGCGCCTGACCGCAGGCTGGCTGGAGAACCCGGTGCTGCAGATCGCCGCCTCCGTGACGGGTGCCGCGCTCGTGGGCCTGCTGCTGGACCGCCTGCTCAAGGCCCTGCTGCGCCGCCGGCTGGGCGCCGGGGTGAAGGGCCTCACCCTGGCCGAGCAGGAGGCCCTGCGCTGAGCGCCCTGCCGTAGAGTGACGCCCGTGACGACGACGCAGCTTCCGGACACCGCATCCCCCTCCCCGCTCGAGGTCGACCTGGCCGTCCTGCCCAAGGTCTCCCTCCACGACCACCTCGACGGCGGCCTGCGCGTGGGCACCGTCCTCGACCTGGCCCGCGAGGCCGGCGTCGAGGTCCCCGCGGACACCGTCGAGGGCCTGGCCGAGTGGATCGCCGAGCACGCCAACGGCGAGTCCCTCGAGAAGTACCTGCAGGTCTTCGCCCTGACCACCGCCGTGATGCAGACCCGCGAGCAGCTGCGCCGCGTGGCCCGCGAGTTCGTCGAGGACCTGGTCGCCGACGGCGTCGTCTACGGCGAGATCCGCTGGGCCCCCGAGCAGCACCTGGCCGGCGGGCTGAGCCTGGACGAGGCGGTCGAGGCCGTGCAGGCCGGCCTGGACGAGGCGGTCGAGGCCGCCGACGCCGCGGGCCACGTGATCCGCGTGGGCCAGCTGGTCACCGCGATGCGGCACGCCGACCGGGCCCAGGAGATCGCCGAGCTGGCCGTGCGCCACCGCGAGGCCGGCGTCGTGGGCTTCGACATCGCGGGCGCCGAGGCCGGGTTCCCGCCCTCCCGCTTCGCCGACACCTTCACGTGGCTGGCCGCCCACCACCTGCCCGTCACCGTGCACGCGGGCGAGGGCGACGGCTTGGACTCCGTCCGCTCGGCCCTCGTGGACGGCCGCGCCCTGCGTCTGGGCCACGGCGTGCGCCTGGCGGAGGACATCTCGGTGGAGTACGGCGGCGTGGACGAGGACGGCGAGCAGCTGGACGAGCTGACCGGCCTCGTGGACCTGGGCGAGACCGCCGCGTGGGTGCGGGACCGGCAGATCGCCCTGGAGGTCTGCCCGTCCTCGAACCTGCAGACCGGCGCGGTGGACGCCGCGGCGGGCATCGCGGGCCATCCCATCGACCTGCTCGTGCAGCTCGGCTTCCGCGTCACCGTGAACACGGACAACCGGCTCGTCTCGGACGTGTCCCTGACCGACGAGCTCTACCTGCTCGCCGAGACCTTCGGCTACTCGCTCTCCGAGCTGCTGGACCTGCAGCTCAACGCCGCCGAGGCCGCCTTCCTGTCCGTGGACGAGCGCGAGGACCTCGCCGAGATCCTCGTGGCCGGCTGGGGCGAGGTCATCTCCGGCGACGCCGTCGGCCCGGTCCTCGAGGAGCTGGACGACGAGGACGAGGACGACTGATCCGCCCGTGAGCGCGAGTGTGGACCGTCTGGTGGCGGTGGTCGAGGCCCTGCGCGACCACTGCCCCTGGACGGCCGCGCTCACCCACGCCGACCTCGCCGAGTACCTCGTGGAGGAGGCGTACGAGGCGGTGGCGGAGATCGAGTCCCGCGACGCCGCCGCATGGGCCGACGTGCCCGCGCGTCGGGCCGACGGCGCGTACCCCGCCCTGGCCGCCGAGCTCGGGGACGTCCTGTTCCAGGTGGTGCTGCACGCCGCCGTCTCCCGGGCGCCGGGCGCCCCGGCGGAGACGGCCGGGTTCCGCCTGGACGACGCCGCCGACGCCCTCACCGCCAAGATGATCCGGCGCAACCCGCTCGTGCTCACTCCCGAGGGCGGCCTGCGCCCGGCCGAGGAGCTCGCCGCCGTCACGCCCGAGGCCGTCGAGCTGGCCTGGGAGCGGGTCAAGGCGCAGGAGCGGGCCGCCGCGGGGCTCTCGTCCGCCGCCCCGGCCCACGGCGACGGCGGCACCGGCCCGGGCCTCGACGTCGGCGACATCCCGGCCCGGCTGCCGGCGCTGGCCGCCGCCGCGAAGGTGGTCGACCGCGCGGCCCGGCAGGAGCCGGACCCGCTCGCGGCGCACGTCCCGGTGCCGGCCGCGGAGGCGGGGGAGCGTCCGGTGGCGGTGTGGCCGGACGAGACCGCGCTCGGGGCGGAGCTGTTCGCGCTGGTGTTCCGGGCCCGGGCGGCGGGGCTGGACCCCGAACGGGCCCTGCGCACCACGGTGGCGCGAGTGCGTGCGGGGGACTGGTCGGCGCTGCGTCCGTCCGGCTGACGCGACGCCGCGCCGGCCCGGCCGCCGCCCCGACCGCGCCCCAGCGACATCGCAGCCGGGGGGAACGGCGGTCTTGTCGCCGGCGCGCGGCCGCCTGGAACCGGAGGTCCCCGCTAGGCTGAGGCCGTGTCCACGCCGCGGGCACGACTTCCGACTTCGATTGAAGGAGACCCGTCCATGGCCCTGATCGACGCCATCCACGCTCGCGAGATCCTCGACTCGCGCGGCAACCCCACCGTCGAGGTGGAGGTGCTGCTGACCGACGGCTCCCTGGGCCGCGCGGCCGTGCCCTCGGGCGCGTCCACCGGCGAGTTCGAGGCGGTCGAGCGCCGTGACGGGGACAAGAAGCGCTACGGCGGCAAGGGCGTGCTGGACGCCGTCGCCGCCGTCGAGGGCATCGCGGAGGAGCTCGAGGGCGAGTTCGCCGCGGACCAGCGCGCCGTGGACCGCGCGATGCGGGACCTGGACGGCACCCCCAACAAGGGCACGCTGGGCGCGAACGCGATCCTGGGCGTGTCCATGGCCGTCGCCGCCGCCGCCGCGCAGGCCTCCGACCTCATGCTCTACAAGTACCTGGGCGGCCCGAACGCCCACGTGCTGCCCGTGCCGATGATGAACATCCTCAACGGCGGCGCCCACGCGGACTCCAACGTGGACATCCAGGAGTTCATGATCGCCCCGATCGGCGCCCCGTCCTTCCGCGAGGCCCTGCGCTGGGGCACCGAGGTCTACCACGCCCTGAAGACCGTGCTGCAGGAGAAGGGCCTGTCCACCGGCCTGGGCGACGAGGGCGGGTTCGCCCCGTCCCTGGAGTCCAACCGCGCCGCCCTGGACCTCATCGCCGAGGCCGTGACGAAGGCCGGCTACCGCCTGGGCGAGGACATCGCGCTGGCGCTGGACGTCGCCTCCTCCGAGTTCTTCGACAAGGGCTCCTACACCTTCGAGGGCCAGCAGCGCTCCGCCGAGGAGATGGCCGCCTACTACACCGAGCTGGTGGACAACTACCCGATCGTCTCCATCGAGGACCCGCTCGACGAGGACGACTGGGACGGCTGGCAGCACCTGACGGCGCAGCTGGGCGATCGCGTCCAGCTGGTGGGCGACGACCTGTTCGTCACCAACGTGGAGCGGCTGCAGCGCGGCATCGACGAGAAGGCCGGCAACGCCCTGCTCGTGAAGGTCAACCAGATCGGCTCCCTGACCGAGACCTTCGACGCGATCGCCCTGGCCCAGCGCCACATGTTCCACTGCATGATCTCGCACCGCTCGGGCGAGACCGAGGACACGTTCATCGCGGACCTCGCGGTGGCCACCAACGCCGGCCAGATCAAGACCGGCGCCCCGGCCCGCTCGGACCGCGTGGCCAAGTACAACCAGCTGCTGCGCATCGAGGAGGACCTGGCCGACGCCGCCGTCTACGCGGGCCGCTCCGCCTTCCCGCGCTTCCGCGGCTGACCGTCCCCGACGACGACGCGCGGGCCCGCCCGGATCCTTCCGGGCGGGCCCGCGCCCGTCCCGGCGCGACCAGGATCCTGCCAGGGGCGGGCAGTAGGCTGGGAGGGTTCCCGCAGTGCGTCCGAAGGAGTCCGCGATGAGTCCGCGCCGCCCCCGCGTGCCCCGTGTCGACCCGACGACGGGCGCCCCGCGCCGGACCGCCGTCGCGGCCCCGGCGGCCCCGACGACGGCCTCCCCGAAGCCGGACGCGCCCACGCCGACCCCCGCGGCCCCCACGCCGGCGCCCGCGGCGACGGACGCCGAGGTCATCGACCTGCAGAGCGTCCAGGAGCGCCGCCAGGCCGGTCACCCCGGACACCTGGACGGGCACCCGGACGCGGACCGGGCCGACACGGCCTCCGCCGGGGACACCGCCGCCCCCGCATCCCCGTCGGCACCCCCGCGCCGCACGGCTCCGGCCCGCCCGGCCGGGCGTCGGCCCCGGCCCGCCCCCCGCGGCGCCGCATCCGCCGCCGCCACGGCCGCCCGCCGTCGGGCCCCGCTGCCGGAGCCGGTGCCGGCCCGGCAGATCACGGGCCGCTCGCTCATCGTCGTCGCCGTGCTGCTGGTGGCCGCCGTCCTGGTGGCGCCCACGCTGCGCGCGTTCCTGAACCAGCAGCTGGAGATCTCGGCCGCGCGCGAGGAGATCGCCACCATGCAGGCCCAGCGCGAGGACTACGAACGGCGGATCCAGCTGTGGGACGATCCCGCCTACGTGACCCAGCAGGCGCGTGAGCGTCTCGAGCTGGTCATGCCGGGGGAGACCCTGTACTCCGTGACGGGGCGGCCCTCCGAGACCGACACCGCGACCGAGACCGAGGACACGCCCGCCGCCGGCGCGGACGAGGTCGTCAACACCCGCCTGCCGTGGGCCGAGGGCCTGTGGGACTCGGCCGTCCGCGCCGGGCTCGAGTGAGCCCCGCGTCCCGCCCCCGCCCGCACCACCCCCGCACCCCCGAGGACACCATGACCGTCAGCCCCCGCCCCGCCCAGGACCGCACCGTCACCGAGAAGGACCTGGACACCCTGTCCCGCCAGCTCGGCCGCCCGGTCCGGGACGTCGTGGAGATCGGCGCCCGCTGCGTGTGCGGCAACCCCCTCGTGGCCACCACCGCGCCGCGGCTCTCCAACGGCATCCCGTTCCCCACGACCTTCTACCTGACCCACCCCGTGCTGACGGCGGCGGTCTCGCGCGTGGAGGCGGACGGGGAGATGGCGCGCATGAACGACCGCCTCGCCCAGGACCCCGCGCTCGCGGCCGCGCACCGCGCGGCGCACGAGGCCTACATCGCCGAGCGGGACCGGGTCGGGGCCGAGGCCGGCACGGGGCCCGTCCCGGAGATCGCCGGGGTCTCGGCCGGCGGCATGCCCGAGCGCGTGAAGTGCCTGCACGCCCTCGTGGGCCACGCGCTCGCGGCCGGGCCGGGGGTGAACCCGCTCGGGGACGAGGCGATCGCCCTGGTGGCCCCGTGGTGGACGCCCGAGGTCTGCGCGTGCGAGGGCGCGTGGGACGAGGCCGCGGCGGTGCCCACGAAGGACCTCTCCCGGCACGTGAAGCACCTCGAGCGCGTCGCCGCGCTGAAGGAGGTGACGGTGGCCGGCGTGGACTGCGGCACGAACTCCATCCGCCTGCTGATCTCCCGGCCGGCCGGGACGGACGAGACCACCGGCGCCGGGGCCGACCCGGCGGCGCCGCTGGCCGACGTCGTGCGCGAGATGCGCGTGGTGCGCCTGGGCGAGGGCGTGGACGCCACCGGCGCGTTCTCCGACGCCGCGCTGGAGCGCACCTTCGCGGCGGTCGACGAGTACGCCCGCCTGGTCCAGCGCCACCACGCCGGCCGGGTCCGGTTCGTGGCCACCTCCGCCAGCCGGGACGTCTCCAACCGGGCCGCGTTCGTCGACGGCGTCCGGGAGCGGCTCGGCGTCGAGCCGGAGGTCGTCTCGGGCGCCGAGGAGGCCGGCCTGTCCTTCGCGGGCGCCGTCTCCGCCGTCGAGACCGCGGACCTGGGCCCGGAGGACCTCGTGCTCGTCGTGGACCTCGGCGGCGGCTCCACCGAGCTGGTCGTCGGCACGCCCGCGGGCGAGGTCGTGGGCGCGGTCAGCCTGGACATGGGCTGCGTGCGGTTCACCGAGCGTCATCTGCGCTCCGACCCCCCGACGTCGGACGAGGTCGCCGCGGCCCGCGCGGACGCCCGCCGCCTCCTCGACGACGCCGCCGCCCGCCTGCCGCTGGAACGCGTGGCCCGCGTGGTCGGCGTGGCCGGCTCGGTGACCACCGTGACCGCCGAGGCCCTCGGGCTCAGCACGTACGAGCCCGAGGCCATCCACGGCGCGCGTCTGCCGATCGCGGAGTTCCGCGCGGCGGCGGAGGGCCTCGTGGCCGCGACCCGGGCCGAGCGCTCCGAGCGGGGGTTCATGCACCCGGGACGGGTGGACGTGATCGGCGCGGGCGCGCTGCTGTGGAGCACCGTCCTGGAGCGGGTGGCCGAGGTCGCGGGCGTCACCGAGGCCTGGGCGAGCGAGCACGACATCCTGGACGGGATCGTGCTCTCGCTGCGGTCCTGACCACGACGGCGGAGAGTGGAGGGGCCGGGCCCGTGCGTGCGTAGACTGGCGGTATGTCTCTCACTCCTGAACTGTCTCCCAAGCCGCGCCTGCTGATCGTCGGCGGCGGCTACGCCGGGTTCCATGTCGCCCGCGAGCTGCAGAAGAAGGTCGCCGAGCGCGGCGGCGTCGTGACCGTCGTCGACCCCCGCCCGTACATGACGTACTACCCGTTCCTGCCCGAGGTCGTGGGCGGCCACATCGAGGGCCGCCACGTGAACGTGGACCTGCAGACGCACCTCAAGGACGCCGAGGTCGTCCGCGGCGCCGTCGTGTCCGTGGACCACGCCGGCCGCACCGCCGTGGTGCGCGGCGAGGGCGGCGACGAGTTCGAGATCCCGTACCAGGACATCGTGATGACCGCGGGCGCCGTGACCCGCGTGTTCCCGATCCCGGGTCTGGGCGAGCAGGGCATCGGTCTGCGCTCGGTCGAGGAGGCCGTCCAGCTGCGCAACCAGATCCTGGAGCGCCTGGACGCCGGTTCCCTGATGACGGACGCCGAGGAGCGCAAGCGTGCCCTGACCTTCGTGGTGGTGGGCGGCGGCTTCGCCGGGATCGAGGCCATCGCGGAGATGGAGAACCTCATCCGCAACGCCGTGGAGCGCAACGAGCGCCTCTCCCAGTCGGAGATCCGGATCGTCCTCGTCGAGGCCATGGGCCGCATCATGCCCGAGGTCTCCGAGGAGCAGGCCCAGGGCGTGGTGGAGCATCTGAAGTCCCGCGGCGTCGAGGTCCTGCTGAACACCTCGCTGGGCGACGCCACGGACGGCGTCATGAAGCTCGTGGCCATGCCCTCCAAGGAGGAGGCGGAGACCTTCGCGGCGGACACCCTCGTGTGGTGCGCCGGCGTGGTGGCCAACTCCGTGGTCAAGAGCACCGACTTCCCGGTGGACGACCGCGGCCGCGTGGAGGCCACCCCCACCCTGCAGATCAAGGACGGCGAGGCCGGCGCGCTCGAGGGTGCGTGGGCCTGCGGCGACGTCTCCGCCGTGCCGGACCTGACCGGGGCCGGCCCGGGCGGCTTCTGCGTCCCGAACGCCCAGCACGCCATCCGTCAGGCCAAGCGTCTGGCCGCCAACTACATGGCCGTGCGCCACGGCAAGGGCGAGGTGCAGGAGTACGTGCACAAGTCCCTGGGCACCGTGGCGGGGCTGGGCTTCGGCCGCGGCGTGGGCAACCCGCTGGGCACCAAGATCGCCGGCATCCCGGCGTTCCTGGCCCACCGCGGCTACCACGGCTACGCGATGCCCACCCTGGAGCGGAAGTTCCGCATCCTGTCCGGCTGGGTCGCCGAGACCCTGTTCGGCCGTGACTCCACCTCGGTGGCGGGCCTGGACACCCCGTTCAACCCGTTCCGCCGCGCCGCGGGCGTCGAGCTCGAGCCCGGCCGCTTCGAGCGGCAGCGGGCCCTCGAGTCCTCGAAGGGCTGATCCCGCAGCCAGCGGGCCGCCGGCCCCGTCCGAGCGCATCGGGCGGGGCCGGCATCGTCCGCACCCGGGCCCGCGTCCACGGGCCCGCCACGCCCCCGTGGCCCAACTGGCAGAGGCGGCCGACTTAAAATCGGCGTGTTGCGGGTTCGAGTCCCGCCGGGGGCACCACGCGTCTCCCCGCGCGCCTCGCTTCTGCGCCCACCGTGAACAGCCGGTGAACCGGCGCGGATCCACGCTCCGACCCCGCGCGCGGACACAGACCTCCCGATAGGATCGTGCTGAACCCCGGGGCACGAACGCGGCTCACTGCGGCGGCGTGCGACCGGGCCGACTCGACCCGAAGGAGTGAGCCGTGGCGAATCCGGTCATGAACTCTCAGAACTTCCAGCAGCAGATGCAGGGCGGCGGACAGGCGCAGCCCGGTTGGTACCAGGGCGGGCAGCAGTCCGCGCAGTCCCCGTACGGCCAGCAGCAGAGCCCGTACGGCCAGGCCCAGGCGTTCGGCGCCGGCCAGGCGGCCCAGCAGTACGCGCACCAGCAGTCCATGGAGGACGCCTTCCGCGCGCCCTCCGCCGGCCCGGAGCAGACCGGCCGGATGACCTTCAACGACGTCGTCGGCAAGACCGGCCTGATGCTCGTGCTCGTCGTGGTGGCGGGCGCCGTGGGCTGGTTCTCGCCGGGCCTGATGATTATCGGCGCGATCGCCGGCCTCGTGCTGGGCCTGGTCAACGCGTTCAAGCGCGAGCCCTCGCCCGTGCTGATCATGGCCTACGCCGTGGCGCAGGGCCTGTTCCTGGGCGGCATCTCGGCGTTCTTCGAGGGCGCCTACCCGGGCATCGTGGTGCAGGCCGTGCTCGGCACCTTCTCCGTGTTCGCGGTGATGCTGGCGCTCTACACCTCGGGCAAGTTCCGCCCGACCCCGCGCATGACGAAGATCGTCATGGGCGCCATGATCGGCTACCTCGTCTTCATGCTCGTCAACCTGGTCCTCACCTGGACCGGCATCGGCAACATGCGTGAGGGCGGCCTGGGCCTGATCATCGGCGCGATCGCCGTGCTGCTCGCCGCGTACTCGCTGACGATGGACTTCGAGATGGCCGCCGTGGGCGTGAAGAACGGCGCCCCGCAGAAGTACTCCTGGTCCGTGGCCTTCGGCCTGACCGTGACCCTGATCTGGCTGTACATCGAGATCCTGCGCATCGTCGCCATCCTGCGCGGCAACGACTGACCGGCGCCCCGTCCCCGCACGGAGACCCGCACCGCCGCCCCGGTCCTGCACAGGGCCGGGGCGGTCTGCGTCCGCGAGGGCGTAGATTGAGGGGGTCCCTCGCCGCCACTCAGGAGGTCCCGTGACCGAGACCAGCGACCTGCCCGCCTTCGGGGCTCCGGACGCCACCGGCACCCAGCACCGCCTGCACCGCGGGTCCGCGGAGGCCGTCGTCGTCGGCCTGGCCGGTGCCCTGCGCAGGTACCGCGTGGGCGGCGTGGACCTGACCGAGCCGTACGGCCAGGACGTGGTCCCGCCCGCCGCCAACGGCATCCAGATGAGCCCGTGGCCGAACCGCGTCGCCGGCGCCCGCTGGATCCTGGACGGCGTCGAGCAGCGCCTGGACGTCACCGAACCCGCGCGCGGCCACGCCAGCCACGGCCTGCTGCGCAACACCCACTTCGTCACCGAGACGTTCTCCGCCCACGCGGTGACCCTGCGCGGTGAGATCCACCCCCAGCACGGCTGGCCGTTCCGGCTCACCCACCGCGTCACGTACGAGCTCGAGGCGGACGGCGGCCTCACCGTCACCGCCGAGGTGCAGAACCACACGGACGCCACCGTGCCCGTGGCGGTCGGCTCCCACCCGTTCCTGCGCATCGGGGACGTCCCGACGGCGGAGCTGAGCCTGCGCGTGCCCGCGGACGCCTGGATCCGCACGGGGGAGGACCTCATCCCCGTGGAGACCCTGCCGGTGGACGGCACCGAGCTGGACTTCCGCCGCGGCCGGGCCGTGGGCGAGGCCGCCCTGGACGTGTGCCTCACCGGCCTGACCCCGGACGCCGACGGCCGGCACCGCCAGACCCTGCTCGCCGCGGACGGCCGCGCCGTGACCCTGTGGTCCGACCACGCGTTCGCCTACACCCACGTCTTCGTCACGGACCGGCTGCCCGGCCGTGACACGGCGCTCGCGGTGGAGCCGCTCACCGCTCCCGCGGACGCCCTGAACTCGGGGGAGGGCCTGCACCGGCTCGCCCCGCACGCCCGCTGGAGCGTCCAGTGGGGTCTGACCCCCCATGTCCCCGACCACCCACACGAGGAGGATCGCGCGTGAGCTCGACCCTGGCGGCCCAGACCAAGATCGACAAGGACGTGCCCTACGGGCTGACGGTGGCCGCGGCCTGGTCCTGGCGGCTGGTGGCCGTCGTCATCGGCATCGGCGTCGTGGTGTACCTGCTGGGCTTCGTGAGCCTCGTGGTGATCCCGATCCTCGTGGCCGCGCTGCTGGCCACCCTGCTGGCCCCGGTGTTCCAGGCGATGCGGCGCATCAAGGTGCCGGGCGTCGCGGCCGCCCTGCTGTGCGTGCTGCTGTTGGTCGTCGTCGTGGTGGGCCTCATGGGGCTCGCCGGTCAGCAGATCGTCCAGGGCTTCGCCGAACTGGGCGGCCAGCTGGGCCAGGCCGTCGACGACGCGATCGCCTGGCTGGCCGGCGTGGGCGTGGAGATCCCCCGTTCCGGTGCCGGGCTGGAGGGCCTGTGGCAGACGCTGCGGGACAACTCCGCCACGCTCATGAACAGCGCCGTCTCGTTCGGCTCCACGGCCGTCAACATCGGTGCGGGCCTGTTCATCGCCCTGTTCTCCCTGATCTTCTTCCTCTACGACGGCGACCGCATCTGGCGCTTCCTGCTGATCTTCGTGCCGAAGGCGCACCGGGCCACCGTGGGCCGCGCGGGCCGCTCGGGCTGGCAGTCGCTCGGCTCCTACGTGCGGGTCCAGATCTTCGTGGCGTTCATCGACGCCGTCGGCATCGGCATCGGTGCCCTGATCCTGGGCGTGCCGCTGGCCATCCCGTTGGCCGTGCTCGTGTTCCTGGCCTCGTTCATCCCGATGATCGGCGCCACCCTGACCGGCGCGATGGCGGTGCTCCTGGCGCTGATGTCCAACGGCCTGGTCAACGCGCTGCTCATGCTGGGCGTGGTGCTGCTCGTGCAGCAGATCGAGTCGAACGTCCTGCAGCCGCTCGTGATGGGCAAGGCCGTCGCGCTGCACCCGCTGGCCGTGTTCCTGGCCGTCGCCGCCGGCTCCACCGTCCTCGGTCTGGCGGGCGCCGTGTTCGCCGTGCCGGTGCTGGCCTTCGTGAACAGCTTCGTCCGCGCCCTCACCGCCGACACCCCCGAGGAGCTCACGGAGCGGACGGGCCACGCCCTCGAACCGGGCGGCGCGGAGGACGAGACGGCCGGCTCCCACCGGTACCGCCCCTCGGCGCACGACGACGCCGCCCTCGCCTCCGAGGCCGACGCGGGCACCCGGCACGGGGACGACGCCTGATGGGCGCGGCGCAGGCCACGGACACCCCGGACCGGACCGTCCCGACGCCGTCGCCCCGGTGGGTGCGGCCCGCCGGCGGCCCGCCGGCCCCGACGGCGCTGCCCGTCACCCTCGAGGAGATCGAGCGGGCGCGCGAGACGCTGCGCGGGATCGCCGAGCGCTCCCCGCTGCAGCACTCCCGGGCGCTCTCCCGGGCCGTGGGCACGGACGTGCACCTGAAGTGCGAGAACCTGCAGCGGGCCGGCTCGTTCAAGGTCCGCGGCGCCTACGTGCGGATGGCGCAGCTGAGCGAGGAGGAGCGCGGCCGCGGCGTCGTGGCCGCCTCGGCCGGCAACCACGCCCAGGGCGTCGCCCTCGCGGCCGCCAAGCTCGGCATCCGCGCCCGCATCTTCATGCCGCACGGCGTCGCCCTGCCCAAGCTGCAGGCCACCCGGGACCACGGCGCCGAGGTCGTCCTGCACGGCTCCACCGTGGACGAGTCCCTCGCCGAGGCGCAGCGGTGGGCCACGGAGACCGGTGCCGTGTTCATCCCGCCGTTCGACGACCCGGCCGTGATCGCGGGCCAGGGCACCGTCGGCCTCGAGATCCTCGACGTGCTGCCGGACGTGGACACCGTGATCATGGGCATCGGCGGCGGGGGGCTCATCGCCGGCACGGCCGTGGCCCTCAAGGAGGCCGCCCGGCGTCGTGGGCGCACGGTGCGCGTCATCGGCGTGCAGGCGGCCACCGCCGCCGCGTTCCCCGGCTCCCTCGAGGAGGGCCGCGTCCAGGTGCTGGAGAGCGTGTCCACCATCGCGGACGGCATCGCCGTCGGCAGGCCCGGGGCCCTGCCGCTGCGGATCGCCGCCGAGCTGGTGGACGCCGTCGTGACCGTCACGGACGACGAGATCGCCGCGGCCCTCGTCCACCTCCTCGAGCGCTCCAAGCTCGTCGTGGAGCCGGCGGGCGCCGTCGGGGTGGCCGCCCTGCTGGCGGGCCGCACGGCGGACCTGGGCTTCGAGCTCGGCACCACCGCCGTGATCCTCTCCGGCGGGAACATCGATCCGATGCTCATGCTGAAGTCCATCCAGGCCGGACTGTCGGCCGCGGGGCGCTACATGACCGTGCGCATCCCGCTGCGGGACCGCGCGGGCGAGCTGGCCACGATCTCACGGATCATCGCGGACACGGACGCCAACGTGGTGCGCGTGGACCACACCCGCGTCGGCCCGGAGCTGTCCATGGGCGGCGTGCACATCACGATCGACATGGAGACCCGCGGCACCGAGCACTCCGCCCAGGTGCTGGAGGCGTTGCGCGCGGCCGGCTACAGCCCGGCCCCGCTGCCCTGACCGGGCCGGCTCAGGCCACGGAGCCGGCGGCGGCCGCGGTGACGGTGCCACAGGTCCCGCCCACCGCGCGGCGCACGGCCTGGACCAGGAGGTCCTCGCGCGTCAGCGTCTCGATGCGGCGGACCATCTCGCGGCGGTCGTAGCGCTCGCGGACGCCCGGCAGCAGGCGTCGGGCCAGGTTGAGGTGCTGCAGCACGCCGAGCAGGAGCACGTCCTCGTCGGAGGGCTCGGCCTCGTCCAGGACCACGGCGGTCAGGTGCGCGAGCAGCTCGGCGCGCTCGGTGCCGCGGGGGACGTGCCGGGTGGCCAGGAAGGCCTTGCGCTCGGTGAGGCGACCGGTCTCGGTCAGATGCGCGACGACGGCCTTGCGCAGATCCGGCTTCCCGGCCGCCAGGGTGGCCACGAGCGGCCGGCCGGCCAGGGCGTCGACCTCTCCGAGGGAGGAGTCCAGGACGGGGTCGCCGGTGGTGCCGGCCGCGGTCACGAGCACGCGGGCCCGGTCCACGGGGACGTCCTCGAGGGTCACGATCCCGGCGGAGCGGTGGTCGGCCAGCGCGGCGGCCGCGAGGGCCACGCGGTGGTGGGAGGGGCTCTCGGAGAGCCCGTCCTCGCGGGTGAGCAGCAGGTGCGCCTTCTCGACGGTCAGCATGGGGCCAGAGTAGCAACGGGGGCGCGGTGGGACCCGGGACGGACGACGGCCGCGGCCCCTGGAGGGGACCGCGGCCGTCGTCGGAGTCGGGGTCGGTCAGCCGGAGTAGGGCTGGACGTCCTTGACCTCGACCTTGATGTCCTTGCCGTTCGGGGCGGTGTAGGAGACCTTGTCGCCCTTCTTGGCACCGTTGATGGCCTCGCCGAGCGGGGAGCGCTCGGAGTAGACCTCGAGCGACTCGTCGTCCGCGGCGATCTCGCGGTTGCCGAAGAGGAACGTCATCTCGTCGCCGGCGACGACGGCGGTCACCACGGTGCCCGGGTGCACGGCGCCGTCGTTCTCGGCGGCCTCGCCGACGCGGGCGGTCTCGAGCAGGTGCTTCAGCTCGGCGATGCGGCCCTCGTTCTTGGACTGCTCCTCGCGGGCGGCGTGGTAGCCGCCGTTCTCCTTGAGGTCGCCCTCATCGCGCGCGGCCTCGATGCGCTCGATGATCTCCTGGCGACCGGGGCCGGAGATGTGCTCGAGCTCCTTGGAGAGGCGGTCGTACGCCTCCTGGGTCAGCCACGGGGCGTCGGACTGGCTGGTGGTCATGCTCTGTTCCGCCTTTCTGTCTCGGGTGATGCGGAGTCCGGGGCGCGGCGCACCGTATCCGGTGCGCGATCCGCGTCCGGCGGACGCGCCCGCATGCGAAAGACCCCGCCGACCAGGAGGACGCGCGTGACCCGAGGGCTCCGTGCGACGCCTGCCTGACTCACCGGCGGGGCGGGAATGCTCCGACGAGTCTATCCGGGCGGCGTGCGTCACACCAAAGGCGGCCGCTACGCCGAGGGCGGAGCGGCCGGGAGGGCTCAGACCTTGCGGCAGGTCTCGACGATGCCGGAGTCGCCCCGCACCACGGTGCGCACGTCCACGGTGTAGCGCTGCTGCGCGTCCGAGGGGGAGTCCCGCCGGTCGGCCGGCAGGGTCTCCAGGCGGACGGTGCGGAAGCCGACGGGGGCGGCGTGGGAGTCGGTGACGAGCACATCGCATTCGGCCTGCACGCCCTCCGGGACGGAGGCCTGGAAGGTGACGGTCGCGTGGCCGTCGTCCTCGATGGTGAAGCCGACGTCCTTGTACTCGATGGCGCCCACGGACATGTTCAGGCCGATCCACACGGACAGCAGCACGGCCACGACCAGCCCGAGCCCGCCGAGGCCCGCCCACAGCCGACGACGGCCCGGACGCGTGTGGTTCGTGCCGTACCGGTTGGCTAATGTGGGGTCCTGCGCGCGGACCGCGGGGGCGTGGTGAGACATCCCCTCCACCCTAGCCGCTGCCCGCCGCCGGAGGCCGATGACGACGTCGGCCTGGACCCCTCACGCCGCCGCCCCCGCGGCGGCCCCGCCATCCGGACAGGAGTGTGCGATCCCCGTGACCCATCAGACCCCCCAGGCCCAGCCGGCCGCAGGCACCGCCCTGCCGCCCTCCACCGGGCTGCGTCTCATGGCGGTGCACGCCCACCCGGACGACGAGTCCTCGAAGGGGGCCGGCACGATGGCCGCCTACGCGGCGGCCGGGGCCGAGGTCATGGTCGTCACGTGCACCGGCGGCGAGGCCGGCACCCTGCTCAACCCGTCGTTCGGGGACACCACCCGGGCGGACCGGGACATCGCGGCCGTGCGCCGCGAGGAGATGGCCGAGGCCGCGGGCATCCTCGGCATCCGGCACGCCTGGCTCGGCTTCCTCGACTCGGGCCTGCCCGAGGGGGATCCGCTGCCCGCCCTCCCGGCGAACTGCTTCGCCGAGGTCCCGCTCCAGGATGCGGCGACCCCGCTGATCTCGCTCGTGCGCCGGTTCCGCCCGCACGTGCTCATCTCCTACGACGAGGTCGGCGGCTACCCGCACCCGGACCACCTGCAGGCCCACGCCGTGACGATGGAGGCCTACCGGGCCGCCGGCCTCGCGGACGAGTACCCCGAGGCCGGGCCCGCGTGGGAGGTCTCGAAGGTCTACTACGACTGCGGGTTCAACCCGCGGAAGTTCCGCACGATGGCCGCGGTGGCCGAGGCCGACGGCGAGGACGTGCCGTTCGCCCGACGCCTGATGATGTTCGACGCGATGGACGCGATGCGCGAGGTGCTGCGCCGCCGCGAAGCCGGGGAGGACGTGCCCGACCCGGAGGTCATCCCGCCGTGGGTCACCGCGGACCACGACGTCACCACCCAGGTGGACGTCACCGGCTTCCTCGACGAGCGCGACGCCGCCCTGCGGGCGCACCGCACGCAGATCGACCCCGACGGCATGTTCTTCGACGCCCCCCACGACCTGCAGCGGCGCGCCTGGCCGTGGGAGGACTTCGCGCTGATCGACTCGCGCGTGCCCTCCGAGCTGCCGGAGCACGACCTCTTCGCCGGCCTGCGCTGAGTCGCCCCGGCTCGGGCCGTGCGGCCGGGGCCGGTAGAGTGGGGCGGCGTGACACCCCTGTCTGGCCTTCCCCTCGTCCTCACCGCGCTCGCGGCCGCGAGCCCCGCGCCGGTGCCCGCCGTCCCGGAGCCGACGCTGCGCCCCGGGCTCGAGGAGGCGGAGGTCACCCCCGGCATCGAGGGGTTCCTGTTCACCGCGCTCATGGTGGTCATGGCGATCATCGTCCTCCGCGTCATGGTCCGCTCGGTGCGCCGCGTCCAGCAGCGTTCCCCGGAGGCCGAGGCCATGCTCGTGGAGCGCCATCAGCAGCACCTGCCGGACGAGGTCCGCGCGGGCGGCGAGCACCTGGACGCGGACTCCGAGGACCGGCTGCGCCGCCTGCAGGAGAAGTACCCCGGCTACCTCCAGGAGCCGGCCCCGGAGCCCCAGGCCCCGGACACCGGACGCGACTGACCGCCGTCGGGCCCGGGCACGCTCAGGCACCGTCCCTGACTCGACGCCCGAACCCTTGAGGCCCGCAGACGCGCCGCCACCTCCATGCCGTAGCGGCGCGTCTGCGGGCCGCGGCGCTGCCGGGCGGGCCGCAGACCCCCTTCCTCGACACGCTCAGGCGACGACGAGCACCGCCCGGTAGATGGCGACGGCGTGGCACACGAAGCCGGCCACCGTGAAGGCGTGGAACAGCTCGTGGAAGCCGAACCACTCGCGGTGGATCGTGGGGGCCTGCAGCGCGTAGCAGACCGCGCCCGTGATGTACGCGACGCCGCCGGCCACGATCAGCCACCCCGCCGCCGCATCCGCGGCGAAGAAGTCCCCCAGGTACAGCAGCGCCGCCAGCCCGAGCACCACGTACACCGGCGTGTAGAGCCAGCGCGGCGCGTCCGTCCACAGCACCCGGAACGCGACGCCGGCCACGGCCCCCACCCACACCAGGGTGAGCAGCACACGCGCCCGGTCCGGAGCCAGCAGGGCCAGGGAGAGCGGCGTGTAGGTGCCGGCGATGACCAGCATGATGTTCGTGTGGTCCAGCCGCTTGAGGACACGGGAGACCACCTCGTTCCACTGCACCAGGTGGTACGTCGCCGAGACCGCGAACAGCAGCAGGCCCGTCACGGTGTAGACCGCGCTGGCCCACCGCAGCGTCGCGGTCGGCGCGAGCGCGATGAGCACGATGCCGGCCGCGAGCGTCAGCGGCGCCATGACCGCGTGGATCCAGCCGCGCAGTCGGGGCTTGTACAGCGGATGGTCGGGGTCGCGGATGCGCTCGATGCGCCAGCGCAGGCGGCGGGCGGCGTCGGTCTCGCGGAGGGGTGTCACAGGGTCCATGCCTCCATTGTCGTCGGTCGGCCCGGGGCCGGGGCACGGGATGGTCGCTGTGTGCCGCGCGCGTATCCTGGAGGCTCGCAGGACCGTCCGAGAGGGGAGCGCGCCGTGGGTCGACCCGAGGCCTTCTACCGCCTGTACGAGCGGCGGCTGACGCGCGGCCTGGACCCGGAGCGCCTGCCCCGGCACATCGGCGTGCTGGTGGACGGCAACCGTCGCTGGGCCCGCGCGTTCGGGGCGTCCACGCAGCAGGGCCACCAGGCCGGCGCCGAGCGCATCCTCGACTTCATCGGCTGGTGCGACGAGGCCGGCATCCCCGTGGTCACGCTCTACATGCTCTCCACCGAGAACCTGCGGCGTCCGGCGGAGGAGCTCGCCCCGCTCCTGGAGATCATCCAGACGACGGCGGAGCGCCTCGCCCAGCCGGCCGAGGGCCGCGCCCCCGTGCGCGTGCAGCCGGTCGGCGCGGTGGACCTGCTCCCCGAGCCCATGGCGCGACGGCTCGCCGAGGTGGCCGAACAGACCAAGGACCACGACGGCGTGCACGTGAACGTGGCCGTGGGCTACGGGGGCCGCCAGGAGATCCTCGACGCCGTGCGCGAGCTGCTGCGGGACGAGCACGCCCTGGGCCACAGCGCGGCGGAGGTGGCCGAGTCCGTCACCGTCGAGCAGATCGCGGACCGGCTCTACACGCGCGGCCAGCCGGACCCGGACCTGGTCATCCGCACGTCCGGGGAGCAGCGGCTCTCCGGGTTCCTGCTCTGGCAGTCCGCGTACTCGGAGTTCTACTTCTGCGAGGCCATGTGGCCCGCGTTCCGCAAGGTCGACTTCCTGCGTGCCCTGCGCGACTACGGCAGCCGTCAGCGCCGGTTCGGCACCTGACGGTCGGCGCGGCCCCACCACAGGCCCAGCAGCACCCCGACGACGGCCCCGGCCAGGTGGCCGGTCCACGAGATGCCGGGTGCCGGCAGCAGGCCGATCAGGCTCGAGCCCAGGTGCGTGAGCGCAACGAGCACGGAGACGACGACCGCCCCGATCCGCCGCACCGCGACCCCGTAGACGATCAGGAACGCGATCAGCACGTACACGATCCCGGAGGCGCCGATGTGCACGCCCGGGGTGCCGATCAGCCAGGTCAGCAGGCCCGAGCCCAGCCAGGCGCAGACGAGCAGGGCCACCGGCCGGCGCGAGACCAGGGCGGCCAGCGGACCGAGGACGACCAGCGCCGTCGTGTTGCCGATCAGGTGGGCCCAGCCGGCGTGCAGCACGGGGGAGAACAGGACCCCGTCGAGGCCGTCGAGGCGCCGCGGGATCAGGCCCACGCCGGGGATGATCACCCGGCCCAGGAAGATCAGCACGAACTGCGCGACCCACATGGCCGCGATCAGCACGGCGGTGGGCGCGACGGCGCCCAGCAGGCGGCCCCCGGCGCGCTCGGCCAGGGTCGGGGCGGGGGCCGGGCCGCCCGGCAGATCGGGCAGGCCGGGGGACGGGCGGTGCATGCTCAAGGGCCCTCCTGGGGACGGGGAGCGGGCGGCCGTCGGGACGTCGGCGGCGCGTCTCCAGTGTAGGGAGCGCGGGACGTGGGGGCCGTGGCGGAGCCCGGACGGACCGTCACCGCGACTTCATCCCGGGTTCACCGTGCCGGGCCCCGGCGGACGACGCCGCTTCCTAGCGTGGCCCGTGGGCGGACCCCCGCCCGCACGGTTCACCGGCACAGGAGGCAGACATGGTGGCAGAGCTCGTGGAGCACGCGCAGACCCGGCAGGAGCCGTCGAGCCGGCCGGGCCAGGCGCGTGCCGAGGCGGGGCCGGCGGACGCGACCGGCCTGCGGACCTACGTGGTGGACACGTCCGTGCTGCTCTCGGACCCGCGCGCCCTGCTGCACTTCGCCGAGCACGAGGTGGTCCTGCCGCTCGTGGTGGTCTCGGAGCTCGAGGCCAAGCGCGCCGACCCCGACCTCGGCTACTACGCGCGCACGGCCCTGCGCCTGCTCGACGACCTGCGCGGCCGCCACGGCGCGCTGGACCAGCCCGTGCCGATCACCCCCGAGGGCGGCACGCTGCGGATCGAACTGAACCACGTGTCCGTGGACGTGCTGCCCCTGGGCATCCGCGGCACGGACAACGACTCCCGCATCCTCGCCGTCGCGAAGGCGCTCGCGGACGAGGGCGCCACGGTCACGGTCGTGTCCAAGGACCTGCCGATGCGCGTGAAGGCGGCGGCCATGGGCCTCGCCGCGGACGAGTACCGCCACGAGCTCGTGCGTGACTCGGGCTGGCGCGGCACCGTCTCCCTCAGCGTGGCGCAGGAGCGGCTGGACGCCCTCTACGACGACGGCGAGGTCGACCTGGCCGGCGTCCCGCTGGGGACCCTGACCGGCACGAGCGTCGAGACCGGGCCGGAGGAGGCCCCGGCCGAGGCGGACCGCCTGCCGGTCAACACGGGGCTGGTGCTCACCGCGCCCCGGGGCTCCGCTCTGGCCCGGGTCGGCGAGGGCGGCCGAGCCTGCCTGGTGCGCGGGGACCGCGACGTGTTCGGCCTGCACGGCCGCTCCGCAGAGCAGCGGCTGGCCATCGAGCTGCTGACGGATCCGAGCGTGGGCATCGTCTCCCTCGGCGGCCGCGCGGGCACCGGCAAGTCCGCGCTGGCGCTGTGCGCGGGCCTCGACGCCGTGATGGAGCGCCGCGAGCACCGCAGGGTGGTCGTGTTCCGCCCGCTGTACGCCGTCGGCGGCCAGGACCTGGGCTACCTGCCCGGCTCCGAGGGCGACAAGATGGGCCCGTGGGCGCAGGCCGTGTTCGACACCCTGGGCGCGCTCGTCTCCCCGTCCGTGGTGGACGAGGTGGTGGACCGCGGGATGCTGGAGATCCTGCCGCTGACGCACATCCGCGGCCGCTCGCTGCACGATGCGTGGGTGATCGTGGACGAGGCGCAGTCGCTCGAGCGGAACGTGCTGCTCACGGTGCTGAGCCGGATGGGCCGCAACTCGAAGGTGGTGCTGACCCACGACGTCGCCCAGCGGGACAACCTGCGCGTGGGCCGGCACGACGGCATCGCGGCCGTGGTGGAGCGCCTCAAGGGCCACCCGCTGTTCGGACACGTGACGCTGACCCGTTCCGAGCGCTCGCCGATCGCCGCGCTGGTCACGGACCTGCTGGAGGAGGGCCGAGCCTGAGCCGGGCATGAAAAAGGGGCCGCTGCCGAAGCAGCGGCCCCCGGCGGGGGTGCTCGGCCCCGCGGAGGGGGGATGGGGGGCCGAGGAAGCCCGCCACCATGGCCCCTTTGAAACGGGATTGAGGCCATGGGGTCTGTGTGAGCCCCGTACGTCCATCAGACGGCCGGAAGCTCGTGACTTCACAGTAGACCCACGCGAGGGCTCGTCGCAATGGGCGGATCCGGTTGCGCTGTCGGCAGAACACCGGGTGGCCGGACCGTGAACGCGAGGTGGCCTGATCGCCTGTGGACGACGGCCCGGCGGGTGCGCCGCCCGACCTAGGCTGGGCGCATGAGCGGGGTGGGATGGGCGTGGACGCACGGCGCGCCGGCGACGGCGGTGCTGTGGTCCCTGGGACTGGTGTGGTTCGCGGTGTGCACGGGCGTGCTCGTGCGCACGGACCTGCGCGAACATCGGCTGCCGAACCGATGGACGCTGCGGCTGGCGCTGGGCGGGTTGACGATGATGACCGGGGGAGCGCTGCTGGCGGGCCGGGGTGACCTGACCCTCTGCAGCCTGCTGGGCGGTCTCGGTTACACCGTGGCGATGCTCGCGCTGCACGTGCTCAGCCGCGGCGGCCTCGGGATGGGCGACGTGAAGCTGGCCGGCGGGCTGGGCGTGTACACGGGGGTGCTCGGCCCGACGGCGGTGCTCGCCGCCGGGGTGGGCGCGATCCTGCTCGGCGGAGTGGTGGCGGGGCTGCTGGTGCTCGCGGGTCGGGCGACGGGGCAGACGGCGCTGCCGTTCGGACCGGCGATGGTGGCGGCGGCCGCCGGAGTGCTGGTGCTGGCGTGAACGACGGACGGCCGCCCTCCGCACGGGAGGACGGCCGCTCGTCGTCGTGGTCCGGGAGGCGGCGTCGCGCCGCTCACCGGATCCGCCGGATCACTCCGGGTGGGTCATGGACATGGTGTCCAGGGCCTTGTCCAGCTGCTCCTCGGTGACCTCGCCGCGCTCGACGTAGCCGAGGTCCACGACGGCCTCGCGCACGGTCATCTTGTTCGCGACGGAGTGCTTGGCGATCTTGGCGGCGGCCTCGTAGCCGATCACCTTGTTCAGCGGGGTCACGATGGACGGCGAGGCGCCGGCGAGGAAGGCGCAGCGCTCCTCGTTGGCCTCGATGCCGTCGATCATCTTGTCCGCCATGACGCGCGTCGTGTTGGCCAGCAGGCGGATCGACTCGAGCAGGTTGGCGGCCATCACCGGGATGCCCACGTTGAGCTCGAACGCGCCGTTGGTGGAGGACAGGGCGACGGTGGTGTCGTTGCCGATCACCTGGGCGCACACCATGATCGCGGCCTCGCAGATCACGGGGTTGACCTTGCCCGGCATGATCGAGGAGCCCGGCTGCAGGTCCGGGAGGGCGATCTCGCCGAGGCCGGTGTTCGGGCCGGAGCCCATCCACCGCAGGTCGTTGTTGATCTTCATGATCGAGTACGCGATGTTCCGCAGCTGACCGGAGGCCTCCACGAGGCCGTCACGGTTGGCCTGGGCCTCGAAGTGGTTGCGGGCCTCGGTCAGCGGCAGGCCGGTCTCCTCGGCGAGCAGCTCGATCACGCGGGCGGAGAAGCCCTGGGGCGTGTTGATGCCGGTGCCCACGGCGGTGCCGCCGAGCGGGACCTCGGCCACGCGCGGCAGCGCGGACTGGATGCGCTCGATGCCGTAGCGGACCTGCGCGGCGTAGCCGCCGAACTCCTGGCCCAGGGTCACCGGGGTGGCGTCCATGAGGTGGGTGCGGCCGGACTTCACGATGCCGGCGAAGTCCTCCGCCTTCTTCTCGAGGGAGACGGCCAGGTGGTCCAGCGCCGGGACGAGGTCGTTCACGAGGGCGGCGGTGACGGCCACGTGCACGGAGGTCGGGAACACGTCGTTCGAGGACTGGGAGGCGTTGACGTGGTCGTTGGGGTGCACCTCGTCCTCGGAGCCGGCCTCCTGGAGGGCACGGGTGGCGAGGGTGGCGAGCACCTCGTTGGTGTTCATGTTCGAGGAGGTGCCGGAGCCGGTCTGGAACACGTCGATCGGGTACTGGTCGTCATGGTCGCCGGCGATGACCTGGTCCGCGGCGGCGACGATGGCGTCCGCGCGCTCCTGCGAGATGATGCCCAGCTCGGCGTTCGCCTTGGCCGCGGCCTTCTTGACCTGCGCGAGGGCGTGGATGTGGGCGGGCTCGAGGCCCTTGCCGGAGATCGGGAAGTTCTCCACGGCGCGCTGGGTCTGGGCGCGGTAGAGCGCGTCCACCGGCACCTTCACCTCGCCCATGGTGTCGTGCTCGATGCGGAACTGCTGATCGGTGTTCTCTGCGGTCATGATCACATCCTAGGACGGCGCGGGCGCCCGGTGCCGCACCGGACGCCCGTCGTCGTCAGACCGCCAGGTCGCCGTGCACGCGGCCCGGCCGCGCGGTGCCCTCGGACAGCGAGTAGGTGAGCCCGACGACGGCGGTGCGCCCCGACTCGACGGCCGCGCGGACGGACTGCGAGGTCTCCATGAGGTGGTCGCAGGTCTGGTCCACGTGCTCGGCCACGAACTCGTCGACCTCCTCCAGACCGCGGCGGCGCCCGGCCAGCACGGACGGGATGATGCGCTCCACGAGGGGGCGCACGAAGCCGCGCGGCATGGTGCCGGAGATGTAGGACTCGACCGTCGCCGTGACGGCGCCGCACGAGTTGTGGCCCAGGACGATGACGAGCGGGATCTCCAGCACGTCCACGCCGTACTCGATGGAGCCCAGCACGGCGTCGTCGATCACGTGGCCGGCCGTGCGCACCACGAACACGTCGCCGAGGCCCAGGTCGAAGATGATCTCGGCCGCCAGGCGCGAGTCGGCGCAGCCGAAGATCACGGCGACGGGGGCCTGGCCGGCCGTCAGCCCGCTGCGGCGCTCGGCGTTCTGGTTCGGGTGGCTCGGCTCGCCCGCCACGAAGCGGCGGTTGCCCTCGACGAGGACCTCCCACGCCTCCGCGGGGGTCAGGTCGGAGGTGGGGACGACGACGTCGGGGGCCGGCGTCGTCTCGGGGCGGGTGTGGGGGGTCATCGTGTCTCCTTCGCGACGCCGTGCGCCAGGTCTTCGAGGACGGCGTGGTCGCCGGTGGTGGTCAGCACCACGGTGCTGCCGTCCACCTCCGCCACGAGCCGTCGCTCCGGCTTCTTCGGATCGGCGTGGAGGTCCCACGCGATCCCGTCGATCTCGATCGTCTCCGACGTCGGGACCTGGTCCACCCGCAGGCTCACCCAGGTGGGGTCGACGTCCTCGGCCTGCTGCAGGCCCGCGAACACCGTGTCCGTGACCACCCAGCCGACGTCCCACGTGGAGACGCCGTCCAGCTTCTGCAGGCGGGCGTA
The DNA here is from genome assembly GCF_024519795.1 of Micrococcus sp. Mcc89. Taxonomy (NCBI): domain Bacteria; kingdom Bacillati; phylum Actinomycetota; class Actinomycetes; order Micrococcales; family Micrococcaceae; genus Micrococcus; species Micrococcus sp. Mcc89. Next base: position 38,262 of record NZ_JALJRI010000078.1, read on the forward strand.
GTTGGCGTACCAGGACTCCGGCACCTCGGGCGCCAGGGCCGGCAGGTCGCCGTCGTCGTGGGGGACCGTGGCGGCCTCGGCGGCGACGTCGACGCGGTCCTCGCGGGGCCGCTGCGGCGGCTCCGGGTTGAGCAGGAGGACCACGGCCACGATCGCCAGCAGAGCCACCAGGGAGAGCACCATGGCCATCCACGGCTGCCGGGCCCGCTGCGCCTGCTTGGCGGTCAGGACGGGGCGGGGGGCGGGGGAGTGGGGGTCGGCGGAGCTCACGGTCAGCATTGTGCCACCCGCGGGAGACCGCCCCCGTAGGATGAGGACCGGGGCAGAGCCGCCCTCACGCCCCGTCCCGTGCGGACGGAGCGCCGCGAGCAAGGATCGGAGCAGCGATGACCAGCGCGTCCTCGGAGAAGACCGGCTACGAGAATCACGTCCCGGACCGCAACCTGGCCATGGAGTTGGTGCGGGTGACCGAGGCGGCGTCCATCGCCGCGAGCCCCTGGGTGGGTTACGGGGACAAGAACAAGGCGGACGGCGCCGCGGTGGACGCGATGCGCGCGTTCATGGACACCGTGGCCATGGACGGCACCGTGGTGATCGGCGAGGGCGAGAAGGACGAGGCCCCCATGCTGTTCAACGGCGAGCAGGTCGGCGACGGCTCCGGCGCCGCCGTGGACGTGGCCGTGGACCCGATCGACGGCACCCGCCTGACCGCCATGGGCTACAACAACGCGCTCTCCGTCTTCGCGGTGGCCGAGCGCGGCACCATGTTCGACCCGTCGGCCGTGTTCTACATGGACAAGCTCGTGGTGGGCCCCGAGGCCGCCGACTTCGTGGACATGCGCCTGCCGGTGAAGCAGAACGTGAACCTCGTGGCCAAGGCCCTGGACAAGCCCGTCTCGCAGGTGACCGTGTGCGTGCTGGACCGCCCCCGCCACGAGGGCCTGGTCAAGGAGATCCGCCAGGCCGGCGCCCGCGTGAAGTTCATCCTGGACGGCGACGTCGCCGGCGCCATCGCCGCCGCCCGCCCGGACACCGGCGTGGACATGATGATGGGCATCGGCGGCACCCCCGAGGGCATCGTCACCGCGTGCGCGATCAAGGCCACCGGCGGCATCATCCAGGGTCGCCTGGCCCCCACCGACGACGCCGAGAAGCAGAAGGCCCTCGACGCCGGCCTCGACCTCGACGCGGTGCTGACCACGAACGAGCTGGTCACCTCCGACCACTGCTACTTCGCGGCCACCGGCATCACCGACGGCGACCTGCTGCGCGGTGTGCGCTTCGCCGACGGCCGCGTGCACACGCAGTCCATCGTGATGCGCTCGTCGTCCGGCACGGTCCGCACCGTGGACGCCGAGCACGACGTGAAGAAGTGGTCCAAGTGGCTGGGGGACCGCGACGCCCGCTGAGCCCGCGGGCCGGTCTGCCGGGCTCAGCCCCGCGGCAGGCCGGCCACGTGCACCGTCGCCGGGGCGCCGGCCGCGGCGCGGACGGCCAGCGGGCCGGACGCCGTCTCCGCTGCGGGCAGGAACACGGCCTCGCCCGGGCCCAGCTCGATCTCCTGGCCTGCCAGGGCCAGGCTCGCCGTGCCGCGGGTGACCACCGCGATCCCGGGCCCGTGCACGTCGAGCCCGTGGACGGCGTCGTCCTCGAGGGTGGCCTGGAGCAGCTCGAACTCCTCGAACGGCGGGCGGAAGGCCACCACGGAGTCCGCCACGCGCTCGGGCTCGGTGGAGGGCACCGGCAGCGCCTCGAAGGTGACCACGCGGCGCAGCTCGGGCACGTCCACGTGCTTCGGGGTGAGCCCGCCGCGCAGCACGTTGTCCGAGGCCGCCATGACCTCCACGCCCAGCCCGTGCAGATACGCGTGCACGTTGCCGGCGGGCAGATGGATGGCCTGACCCGGGGCCAGGTCCACGCGGTTGAGCAGGATGGCCACCACCACGCCGGGGTCGTCCGGGTGGTGCTGGGCGACCTCGAGGGCCGTGGCCAGCGAGGGGTCGCGCTCGGCCAGGTCCGGCGCGGCCCGCAGCACGTCCACGACCTGCGCGACGGCGCCGGGGGAGCCCCACACGGAGTCGGGGTCGAGGATCGAGGTGAACGCGTCCTCGAGGTCGCCGGCGGCGAGGGCCTGGCTGATCCAGGCGGCGGCGACGGCGACGGCGGACGTGTCCCCGTCCGCCCGCTCGGTGAGGGCGCGGGCCAGGGCCTCGAAGCTGTCCGAGGAGACCTCGGGGGAGCGGAAGCCGCACATCGCCGAGAAGGGGGTCAGCGCGAGCAGCATCTCCGGCTTGTGGTTCGCGTCCTTGTAGTTGCGCTCCGGGGCGTCGACCGGCACGCCGGCGGCCTCCTCCGCGGCGAAGCCCGCGCGGGCCTGCTCCAGGGTGGGGTGCGCCTGGATGGACAGCGGGGCGCCCGCGGCGAGCAGCTTCATGAGGAAGGGCAGCCGGCCCTCCGGCGCGGCGGGTCCGAGGCAGCGCTCCGGGTCCGCGGCCACCACCTCGTCCAGGCCGATGTGGGCGCCGTCCGCCACGACGGCGACGCACGGGGCGCCCGGATGGTCGCCCAGCCACAGCTCGGCCTCGGGGCGGCCGGTGGGCTCGCGTCCCTGCAGGTCGGCGAGGAGCGTGGGGGAGCCCCAGGCGTAGTCACGGATCACGGGCTTCAGGACGTGCATGCGCCCAGCCTAGGTCAGCCCGTCGGCCCGCGCGCCGCGCCTCACGGGGCGGGGACGCACAGCCCGTTCGTCGAGGACGCGTGGTTCAGCACGTCCTCCTGGCCCAGGTCCTCGGCCGTCATCAGGTCCTCGGCGGTGAAGGGCTCGCCGTCGGAGCGGGTCGGCGGGGCCGGCCACGTGGCCGGGTCGTCCTCGTCGACGTCGGGGGTCTGCGTCTCCTGCGCGACGACGGCCAGCACGGTGAGCAGCGGCGTCGCCGAGACCCCGGTCGGCTCCGATCCGGCGGTCGGGGAATCGTCGGCCAGCATCTCGTCCACGCGGCGGTGGACGAGGTCGTAGTCGGGGTAGGTGGTGAAGTGGGTGCCCGTGTCGCCGAAGTCGGGCGGGCCGATGGTCAGCCGCCGCATCTTCTGGCCGCGCGAGCGCTCGGCGAGGTCCGCGAACGTGCCGAGCTGGGACTGCGGCAGGTCGGTGGTCACGATCTGCTGGCCCGCCGCGAGGATCCCCTCGAAGCGGGTGAGCACGGTGGCGGGGCTGAACTGCTCCAGCATCGCCGCCTGCATGCACTGCTGCCGGCGGATGCGGGCGTAGTCGGTGGACCAGTGCCGGGAGCGGGCGAAGGCGAGCGCGTCGTCGCCGTTGAAGTGGTGGGTGCCCGGCTCCCACCAGATGTTGCCCCAGGCGCCGTCGGGTCGGACGCCGCGGTGCACCACATAGCCGCCGCTGACGACGTCCACCCCGCCCATGGCGTCGATCAGCTGGGCGAAGCCGCCCATGTCCATGAGGGCGTAGCCGGAGACGTCCAGTCCGAGGATGCCGCCGGCGGCGTCCTTCATGGCCTCGGCGCCGGGGTGTTCGGCGTCCGGGTAGAGGTCTGCGTGATGCTCCTCCACGTCCGTGTAGAGGGCGTTGAGGATGCACTCGTCGCCGCAGTCGAAGCCGTTCGGGTACACGTCCCACAGCGGGGAGCCCTCGACGAACGGCGCGTCCTGGAGGTTGCGGGGCAGGGAGAACATCACGATGGCGCCGGTGCGGGCGTCCACGGAGACCACGTGCATGGAGTCCGGGCGCAGCCCCTGCCGACCCTCGCCGGCGTCCGCGCCCAGGACCAGGATGTTGTAGCGGCCCTCGGCCTCCGGGACGGCCGGCCCCTCCTGGAAGACCTCGCCGAGCGCCCCGCGGCTCGTGTTCGCGGCCCAGCCGCCGTAGAGCAGGGCGCCGCTGGTGAGCACGAGGGCGAGCGCGGTGACCGTCGCCGTGATCTTCCGCGCGCCGGGGGCGAGCAGGTGCAGCCGGATCAGCCGGAACGTGTCCACCCACAGCACCGCCCAGCCCACCGCCAACGCCGCCAGGACCACCGCCAGCCCGAGCAGCACGCCGTCCCGGGCCATCAGCGAGATCAGGCTCGCGCGGGAGACCAGCCACCACAGCAGCCCGAGGATCAGCACGGCCCACACGGTGACGGTGGCCCGCAGCGCCACGCGACCGAGCCGGCGGCTGCCGGCGACGAGCTGGGCGCCGCCGGGGACCAGCAGGGTCAGGGCGGTGAGGATCAGCGCCCGGCGGGTGCGCTCGGTGGGGGAGGCGACGCGTGGATCCCGGAGCGGGTCGGGCTGCGCGTGACCGGCGGGCACGGATCCGGTGGCGGGCGACATCAGCGGTCGGCGGCCATCCGCTCGCGCAGGCGGGCCCCCTTGGCCCGGGCCTGGGCGTTGAGCTCGTCGGCGTGCTCGGCGAGGGCGGCGCGCAGGCGGTCGCCCTCCGCGGTGTCGGCCGAGGCGAGGATGCGGGCGGCCAGCAGGCCGGCGTTGCGGGCGCCGTCGATGGAGACGGTGGCCACCGGCACACCGGCGGGCATCTGGACGATCGAGAGCAGGGAGTCCATCCCGTCCAGGCTCTTGAGCTTCACGGGCACGCCGATCACGGGCAGGGGGGTGACGGCGGCGAGCATCCCGGGCAGATGGGCCGCGCCGCCCGCGCCGGCCACGATCACGCGGATGCCGCGCTCGTGCGCGCGGGCGCCGAACTCCACCATCTCGTGGGGCATGCGGTGCGCGGAGACCACGCCGACCTCGACGGGCACGTCGAGCTCGCGCAGGGCCTCGGCGGCCGCGCTCATCACGGGCCAGTCGGAGTCGGAGCCCATCACGACGGAGACGACCGGGGCGTCGTCCTGCAGGGGCTGGGCGGGGGTCTGGGGCGTGGCGGTCATGGGCGGGCCTCCGTCTCGGTGCCGGTGGTGGGGGCGTCGTCGCGCAGCAGTGCGGCGGCGGACTCGGCGGTCCGCACGGCCTCCTCGAGGCTGAGGCCGTGGTCCGCGACGACGTTGACGTGACCGACCTTGCGGCCCGGGCGCACGTCCTTGCCGTAGAGGTGGACCTTGGCCTGCGGGTGGGCGGCGAGGGCCGCGACGCTGCCGGCGTGCAGGTCCTCGCGGGCGCCGCCGAGGACGTTCTTCATCACGACGCCGACCCCGCGGGAGGCCGTCTCGCCCAGCGGCAGGTCGAGCACGGCGCGGACGTGCTGCTCGAACTGACCGGTGACGGCGCCGTCCATGGACCAGTGGCCGGAGTTGTGGGGGCGCATGGCCAGCTCGTTCACCTGGAAGCCCGGGCCGACCCCCGGCGTCTCGAACAGCTCGACCGCGAGCATGCCGGTGACGTCCAGCTCCTCGGCGAGGCGGACGGCCGCGGCGGTCGCGGCCGCGGCGACGGCCGGGTCGAGGTCCTGGGCCGGGGCGACCACGAGGTCGCACACGCCGGCCACCTGGACCGAGTCGACGACGGGGTAGACGGCCACCTCACCGGAGGGGGTGCGCGCCACCTGCGCGGAGAGCTCACGGGAGAAGGGGACGAGGGCCTCGGCCAGCAGCGGGGCGATGCCGGCGCCGAGCCACGCGGCCAGGGTGCCGTCCGCGGCGGAGGCGCGGGCGTCGTCGGCGTCGTCGAGCTTGAGCACGCCCTTGCCGTCGTAGCCGCCGCGGGCGGTCTTGAGGATCATGGGCCAGCCGTGCTCGTCGCCGAAGGCGAGGACGGCCTCGAGGTCGTCGACCGGCGCCCACGCCGGGTTCGGCAGGCCCAGCCGCTCGACGGCGGCGCGCATGACCAGCTTGTCCTGCGCGTGCTGCAGCGCCTCGGGGCCGGGGCGCACGGCGACGCCGGCCTCCTGCAGGGCCCGCAGGTGCTCGGTGGGCACGTGCTCGTGGTCGAAGGTGACCACGTCCACCGTGGCCGCGAACGCGCGCAGGTCCGCCAGGTCCGCGTGGTCGCCGACCACGTGGGGGGCGACCTGGGCCGCTGACGCGTCCGGGGCCTCCGCGAGCACGCGGAAGGGCACGCCGAGCTCCGCGGCGGCGCCCGCCATCATGCGGGCCAGCTGCCCGCCACCGATCACACCGAGTCGAGGGGAAGTCACCCGCACAGGGTAGTCGGACCGGCTGAGGACTCCGTCACGGAGGGGCGGCCGATGCCGGATCCGGGGAGGTCTCGCGCCGGGGGCGCGGCTACAGTGTTCCCCAGCCCTGCGCGGGTCCGGCCCGCGTGCACACCCCCGTCCCGAACCGAGGAGTCCACGCCCATGCTGTCCGATCTCTGGGGCCGCCTGACCGGGATGGTCTCCCTGCTGTGGCGGGAGGTGGCCAAGTTCGGCACCGTCGGTGCGGCCGCGTTCGTGGTGGACTCGCTCGTCTTCTGGTGGATGATGACCGGCCCGCTCGAGGGGTCCAACGTCAAGGCCAAGATCGTGGGCGGCGTCGTTGCCACCCTGTTCAGCTGGGTGGCCAACCGCTACTGGACGTTCCGGGACAAGCGCTCCTCGAACAAGACGCGCGAGCTCGTGATGTTCCTGATCATGAACGCGATCGGGCTGGGCATCCAGGCCGGCTGCGTGGCGATCGCGCAGTACCTGATGGGCGTGACCGACCCGACCGGCCTGTTCATCGCCGGCAACGTGATCGGCCTGTTCTTCGGCACCGTGTTCCGCTACTTCGCCTACCGGTTCTGGGTGTTTAAGGAGGAGCTGGACGTGGAGCCCGGCTTCGCCAACGACCTCGCGATCATCACCGGTCAGATGCCCGTGCTGCGCGAGGACCAGCTGCCTCCGCACGGCCGGCACCGCGCCCCCGACGCTGGGGTCTGAGCGTCCCGGCCTGACCCCGCCGCCCCGTCAGGGGCGCACGGTCACCGCCCGGCCCGCGTCCCACGCCTCCAGCGCGGCCCGCACTCCCGCCCACGTCAGGCGGGGGCGCGGGCCGTCGTCGTCCGGGGCGACGTCGGCCCCGGCCGGGATCGACGCGGGCCGCACGTGATCCACGGGGCCGGGCAGGGCATCCGGCTGGGCGCGGATCTCGGCGGCCACGTCCACGACGGCCGGATCGGCGGCCGGGCCGTCGAACTCGGGCTCGAGGCCGCGCGGCAGGGCGACGGCGAACACGGTCACGGACGGGTCCGGCCACGCCTCGGGCCGGTCCGTGAGGACGGCGGCGGGGGAGTCGCCCTCGAGGGCGGGCTCGGCCTCGGCGCAGAGCACGCCGAGGGCGAGGGCGTGGGAGAGCCAGTGGACGGGCAGGTCCAGGGCGACGGCGTCGCCCGCCCCCACGCCGTCGTCGCCGAGCAGGCCCGCGAACTTGGCGGCCCAGTTCACGGCCACCCGGCCCGAGAGCTCGATGCGCTGGTCCACCGCGCCGGGCTCGTCCGGGGCCCCCGGCTCCTGGACGAGCGCGGGCCGCGGGGAGGAGGCGAGGCGGAGCACGAGGGGGCCGGTGGACCGGGGTGCAGAGAGGGAGACCATGGGCCCAGTGTGGCACCCGCTCGGTTTGACTCGGCATGAATCACACCGATGTAATGAACCCGGGCCAACGGTCCCGCCAGGAGGGGCCCGCCGGCGTGCCCGGCACCCGCGCGGACCGCATGGTCACCCGGCCCACACTGCCACGTCGATCCCGGGAAGAGGCGTCACACATGGAGCAGACCCAGCGAGTCGAGGACGCGCACCGCGCCGATCCCGCGCCGGCGCCTCGTCCGCGGAGCGTCCCCAGCGACTGGTTCCTCGACCCCGCCGACCCGCAGGCCGGCGTCCCCGGCGCGAGCCTCGAGGATCAGGCGACCGCCTTCCTCACCGCCCACGACCTCGACGGCGAGACCGGCACCCCGGCCGCCACCGTCACCGCCCTCTTCCCCGGTGACGCGCGTCCGGTCGAGGCCGTGCCCGTCTCCGCCGACTGGGCCGCCATCCCGGGCGTGACCACCGAGCCCGTCGAGGGCGAGCTGGCCTGGCAGGCGGACGCCCTGTGCGCGCAGACGGACCCCGAGGCGTTCTTCCCGGAGAAGGGCGGCTCCACGCGGGACGCCAAGCGTGTGTGCGAGGCCTGCACCGTCAAGGACGCGTGCCTGGAGTACGCCATGGCGAACGACGAGCGCTTCGGCATCTGGGGCGGGCTCTCCGAGCGCGAGCGTCGCCGCCTGCGCCGCGCCCGCGCCTGACGCGCGGCGCCCGTCCGTCGGGCGCGGTGCCCGGCGCGGACCGCCCGGTCCGGGCTCAGCCGCGGCCCCAGCTGGGGTCGAGCACCTGCGGGTCCACGCCCAGCGCCTCGGCGCAACGGCTCAGCGCCACCCCGTAGACGGCCCCCTCGAGGTCGGCCGGGTCGGCCGCGTCCCGCAGCGGCCGCTCGAACAGGGTGATCAGCACCCCGTCCCGGCCCTGCCGCTCGGCCCGCGCGAACAGCGCCTCCTCATCCCGTTCCCGGCCGGCGTGCAGCTCGCGCAGCCGCTCGTCGAGCCGGTCCGGGATGCGCTCCACCCGCGCGGTCACGTGCCGCAGCCCGGGCGCGTCCAGGGAGCCCAGCCGGTCCACCGCCTTCTCGACGGCGGTCAGCAGCACCTCGCCCCGGCCCCGCTCCGAGCGCGCACCGAACGGGCGCGGATGCCGCAGCCCTCGGCCACGGCGGTCCCGGCCGCCGCGCCCCGCGGGGGAGGAGACGCCGGCCTCGGCCAGGCCGCCCTCGACGCCCGGCTCCGCCCCCGCGGCGTCGCCCGCCCGGAACGGCAGGGGGTCGAGGGGATCGGAGGAGGCGGACGCGGTCATGCGCGCCATGGTAGGCCACCGCTCCGGGCCGTCCGCCGAGTAGGGTGGCGGGCGTGGGACCCATGCGACGCTGCAGCAAGACCGGATGCCAGAGCCCTGCCCTGGCCACGCTGACGTACAACTACGCGGACTCGCAGGTGGTCATCGGGCCCCTGTCGCGCCGGGCGGAGCCGCACACGTACGACCTCTGCGGCGAGCACGCTCGGCGCACCACGGCCCCGCGCGGTTGGGAGGTGCTGCGGCTGGAGCTGCCCGAGCACTACGAGGCCGTCGACGCGGACGGCGGCGTGCGCACGGTCCCCACCCGGCCCATGGCCGTCCCGCCGGCCCGCCCCGGGCTGCGCGTGGTACGTGACGGGGACTGACGCGGCGCGTCTCGTGCCGTCCGGGGCCTCGCTAGGCTGGAGGGCATGACTGAGACCTCCGCAGAGTTCCGCACCCCCGACGTCGACCCGGCCTTCGCCAACCGCACCACCGTGCCCGGTGCCTCGTTCGACTTCACGGTCCGGGACCTGTCCCTGGCCGAGGCGGGCCGCCACCAGATCCGCCTGGCCGAGCACGAGATGCCGGGGCTGATGTCCCTGCGCGAGGAGTACGGGGAGGCCCAGCCGCTGAAGGGCGCCCGCATCGCCGGCTCCCTGCACATGACCGTGCAGACCGCCGTGCTCATCGAGACCCTCATCGCCCTCGGCGCCGAGGTCCGGTGGGCCTCCTGCAACATCTTCTCCACGCAGGACGAGGCCGCGGCCGCCGTCGTCGTGGGCTCGGGCACCCCCGAGGACCCGCAGGGCGTGCCGGTGTTCGCCTGGAAGAACGAGTCCCTCGAGGACTACTGGTGGACCGCCTCGCAGATCCTCACCTGGCCGGGCGCGGACGAGGATCCGGAGCTCGGCCCCAACATGATCCTGGACGACGGCGGCGACGCCACCCTGCTGGTGCACAAGGGCGTCGAGTTCGAGGCCGCGGGCGCCGTGCCCAGCGCCACCGAGGACGATCCCGAGGAGTACCGGATCATCCTCGAGACGCTGCGCCGCTCGCTGGCCCGCGACCCGCAGCACTGGACCCGCACCGCCGGCACCCTGCGCGGCGTCTCCGAGGAGACCACCACGGGCGTGCTGCGCCTCTACCAGCTGGCGCAGGAGGGCCGTCTGCTCTTCCCGGCGATCAACGTGAACGACGCCGTGACCAAGTCCAAGTTCGACAACAAGTACGGCATCCGCCACTCCCTGCCGGACGGCATCATGCGCGCCACGGACGTGCTGATCGGCGGCAAGGTCGCCGTGGTCTGCGGCTACGGCGACGTCGGCAAGGGCGCCGCCGAGGCCCTGCGCGGCCAGGGCGCCCGCGTGATCGTCACGGAGATCGACCCGATCTGCGCGCTGCAGGCCGCGATGGACGGCTACCAGGTGGCCCGCCTCGAGGACGTGGTGGGCGAGGGCGACATCTTCGTCACCACGACCGGCGGCAAGGACATCATCATGGCCGAGCACATGGCCGCCATGAAGGACAAGGCCATCGTGGGCAACGTGGGCCACTTCGACAACGAGATCGACATGGCCGGCCTGGCCCGCATCCCCGGCGTCGTGAAGACCGAGATCAAGCCGCAGGTCCACGAGTGGACCCTGGACGGCGGCACGGAGGCCGAGCGCAGCATCATCGTGCTCTCCGAGGGCCGCCTGCTGAACCTCGGCAACGCCACCGGCCACCCCTCGTTCGTGATGAGCGCGTCCTTCACCAACCAGGTGATGGCGCAGATCGAGCTCTTCGGCGGCTCCACGGGCACCGGCGCCCTGACCGGCGAGCACTACGAGAAGCGCGTCTACACGCTGCCCAAGGTGCTCGACGAGAAGGTCGCCCGCCTGCACCTGGACGCCCTCGGCGTCGGGCTGACCGAGCTGACCAAGGCCCAGGCCGAGTACCTCGGCGTGGACGTGGCCGGCCCCTACAAGGCCGACCACTACCGCTACTGATCCCCGGCGCCCGCGGGCGGACGGACCCACTCGAGAGAGGCACGAGCATGGCTTCCCATCAGGCCGGCCGCGGGCGCGACGAGCGCGCGGGGGCGGAGGACTTCGAATCCGGGCTGGACTACGGCGCGTTCGTCGAGGACGACGCCGCCGACGATCCGAACCGCACCCAGGCGCTGCCCGCCATGGGCCGGGACGACGACGGCGGCGCCCAGCACACCTCGGCGCTCAGCCCCGAGGACCTCGCCGCGCTGCGCGGCGGGGACGCGGCGGCCGCGGACCGACGCGACGCCGGCCGCCCGGTCGCGGACGCCGACCGCGACATCGTCGCCTCCCGGGCCGTGCCCGAGGGCGACCGGCGGCCGTTGCCCGGCGCCGACGAGCTCGGCCCGCTGAGCGCCGCCGTCGGGGCCCGCCCGGCGGGGTCGAGCACAGCCGCCCCGGTCGACCGCTACCCCGAGGACGGCACCGCCGCCCCCGTGGCGCAGGCGGCGGCCCTGCAGGGGCCCACGCCGGAGGAGCGCGCGCGCCTGCCCAAGGCGGGCCCGCGCCTGGCGCAGGTGCTGCTGGCGATCCTCGCCCCGCTCGCCCTGCTGCTGGCCGCCGTCCGCCTCGTGGCGAGCCCGGTGTTCCTGTGGCTGGAGTACCACCGGCCCGGGTTCCCCGCGGACCGGTTCGGCTTCACCCTCGCCGACCGCATGCACTACGGCTCCGCCGGGCTGGACTACGTGACCAACCTGGCCGGCCCGCGGTACCTCAGCAGCCTCACGCACCAGGGCGCGCCGCTGTTCACCGAGGTCGAGGTCGACCACATGACGGATGTGAAGACCGTGCTGTGGATCGCCGCCGCGGCGCTCGTGGTGCTCGTGGTGGTGTGCGCCCTGCTCATCGCGTCCCTGCTGCGCACCAGCCCCGGCGGGGTGCGCCGCGCCCTGTTCGCCGGCGCCGTGTGGCTGCCGCTCGCGGTGATCGCGCTGGCGGTCCTGGCGGTGCTGGGCTGGGAGACGTTCTTCGCCGGGTTCCACTCGCTGTTCTTCGCGGACGGCACGTGGACGTTCTCCGTGCGGGACGCCCTCATCCGCCTCTACCCCGAGCAGTTCTGGGTGGACGCGGCCGTGGTGGTCGGGCTGGTGACCCTGCTGGCGTCCCTCGTGACGCTCGTGCTCACGTGGCCCACGCGCCGCCGTCGTGAGCTGAGCGCGGACCGCCGCGAGCAGCTGCTGCGCACCCGCCTGCGCTGGGCTCGGGAGGACGACGCCGTGGTGCGCTGACCGCCGCCGGACGACACCGGGAACGGGCCGGGAGGACGAGGCGTCCTCCCGGCCCGTCGTCGTCCGGGGGCGGGGTCAGCGGCGGTAGAGGGCCTCGACGTCCTCGGCGTGGTCCTCGATCACCTGGGCCCGCTTGAGCTTCTGGGACTGGGTGACGTGCCCGGAGTCCTCGGTGAACGGGTGGTCCAGGATGCGGAAGCGGCGGATGGACTCGGCGCGGGAGACGCCCGCGTTGACCTGGTCCACCGCCTCCTGGATCGAGGCCAGCACGGTGGGGTCCGTCGCGGCCTCGGCCGGCGTGAGGCTGAGCTCGCGGTCCAGGGCCCACTGGGTGAAGGCCTCGGTGTCCAGGGTGATGAGGGCGCCCACGAACGGGCGGTTCTCCCCGACCACCACGACGTGCTCGATGAGCCGGTGCTGGCGCAGCGCCTCCTCCATGGGCGTGGGGTACACGTTCTTGCCGCCGGCGGTGATGATCACGTCCTTCTTGCGGCCGGTGATCCGCAGGAAGCCGTGCTCGTCCAGCGCACCGATGTCCCCGGTGCGGAAGAAGTCGTCCTCCATCGCCTCCGCCGACGCCTTCGGCATGCCGTGGTAGCCGTCGAACACCACGGGGCCGCGGATGAGGATCTCGCCGTCCTCGGCGATCTTCACCGTCACCCCGGCCACGGGCAGGCCCACGGTGCCCACGCGGTGCGCGCCGGGGATGTTCACGGTGGCCGGCGCGGTGGTCTCCGTGAGGCCGTAGCCCTCCACGATCGGAATGCCGGCGCCGCGGAAGAAGTGCACCAGCTCCGGGGAGAGGGCGGACGCGCCGGACACGCACGAGATCACCTCGCCGCCGAGGGCCTCCCGGATCTTGCGGTAGACCAGCCGGTCGAACAGCGCGCGCCGGGCGCGCAGCAGGGCCGAAGGCCCGGGGCCGTCCCCGAACTCGGCCTCGTCCACGGCCGTGGACCACTCGATGGCGGTGCGCTTGGCGGCCGCGTAGATCGGCCCGGTGCCGCTCTTCTGGGCCTTGGCCTCGATGCCGGCCTCGACCTTCTCGAACACGCGCGGCACGGCCAGCAGCCACGTGGGGTGGAAGGAGGCGAGGTCGCCGAGCAGCGTGGCCGGGGAACCGGAGTGGGCCACCTGGATGCGGGCGTACAGGCAGATGACCTGGACGGCGTGGGCGAGCACGTGGGCCAGCGGGAGGAAGAGCAGGGTGCGCGACGTTGTCGTCTCCGGGGACCACTGGACCACCTCGCGCGCGAAGTGCAGCACGTTGATGGCCGCGCCCACGAAGTTGCCGTGCGTGATCACGGCGCCCTTCGGGCGGCCGGTGGTGCCGGAGGTGTAGACGATCGAGGCGGGGCTGGCGAGGGTCGCCAGGGAGCGGGCGTGCTCGACGGCGTCGTCCGCCACGAACGCGCCGGCCTCGGCCAGCTCCGCCAGTCCGGCGTCCGTCAGCGGGAACGTCGCCACGTCCACGCCCGCGTGCCCGGCGGCCTCGGCGACGCGCTCGCCGAGCTCCTCGCTGCCGACGGCGACCACCCGCAGGCCCGAATCCGTGACGATGTGCTCCACCTGGTGGGCCGAGGAGGTCTCGTAGATCGGCACGGAGACGGCGCCGGCGAACCACACGGCCTGGTCGAGGACGGCCCACGCGTAGGAGGTGGGGGAGAACAGGCCCACCCGGTCCCCGGGCTGGACGCCGCGGGCGATGAGGCCGGCCGCCACGGCGCGCACCTGGGTGAGGAACGCGGTGAAGTGGACGTCCACCCAGCCGCCCGCGCCGTTGCGCACGGCGTACACGGGGGCGTCCGGCCGGTCGGCACAGGAGGTGACGATCAGGTCCGTGATGTTGGAGTCCGCCGGCGGCATGCCGACGAGCTCGGTGGCGGACTCATGGACGGGGCTCTGGTTCTGCACGGTCCGAGGGTATCCATTCCGGGCGTGCGGCGCGCGGTCGGGCACGCCCGCGCCCGGGACGCGACCGTCAGATCCAGCTGCTGAACCACATCCGCCAGCGCCACTGGTCGTACGGGATCACGTCGCCGATCCAGACGGGCAGGAAGAACAGGGACACGGCGACGGCGATCGTCACGTACGCCAGCACCAGGGCCGAGCCCCAGCGGGGCCCGGGTCGGCGGCCCGGCCGGAGCAGCAGCGAGAGCGCCAGGGCGATCATCATCACGAGGAAGGGCTCGTAGGCGATCGTGTAGAAGAAGAACATGGTCCGCTCGGGCCACAGGAACCACACCAGCTGCCCGGCCGCGTAGGCGCCGAGCAGGGCGCCGGCCCGCCAGTCCCGGTGGCGCACCAGCAGCCACACGCACACGAGGACGGCGGCCAGGCCCGTCCACCACACGAACGGGTTGGCGATGTCCGTGATGGCCGACGAGCACGCGCCCGCGGCGTCCGCCGGGCAGATCCCCTCGCCGGGCTCTGCACCCTCGTAGTAGTAGCTCACGGGCCGGCCCATGAACGGCCAGGTCCACGGGTTGGCGGCGTAGTCGTGGGGGCTGGTGAGGCCCTGGTGGAAGGTCGTGGACTCCACGTGGTAGTGCCACAGGGAGCGCAGCGGACCGGGGACCAGCCCGGCGAGCAGGCCCTCCGGCGGGTTGTCCCGGTGCCAGTCCCGGTAGTAGCCGCCCTCCGTGACGAACCAGCCGGTCCACGAGGCCAGGTAGGCGACCAGGCCGCCGCCCACCACGGCCACGAACGCGTACAGGCCGTCCTTCTCGACGCCGGCCCACGCCCAATGCCGCACCCCGGCGGTCCGGCGCGCGGACATGTCCCACAGGACCGTGAGCAGGCCGAAGGCCGCCATGAACGCCAGCCCGGAGAGCTTCACGGCGCAGCCGGCGCCCAGCAGCACGCCCGCCAGCAGTCGCCACGGGCGCCAGCCGAGCCACGGCCCGCTGGCCAGGGCGTCGCGTCCTAACCGGGCGACGTCGTGGGCGAGCCGCGCCGCGAGCAGCCGCCGCCCGTGGACGCGGTCGGCCAGCAGCGCGGCGAAGGCCGCGAGCACGAAGAACGAGAGGAAGATGTCCAGCAGCCCGATGCGGGACATCACCAGGTGGTGGCCCTCCACGGCCAGCAGCAGCCCGGCGACCGCGCCCAGGGACACCGAGCGCAGCAGGTGCTGCGTGGCGAGGGCGACCAGCAGGACGGACAGCGTGCCGGCCACCGCGGCGCTGAACCGCCAGCCCACCCCGTTGTCCGGGCCGAACGCGAGCATGCCCAGGCCGATCAGCCACTTGCCCAGCGGCGGGTGCACCACGTAGGCGGCCCCCTCGAGCGGCTCCGCCTCGCCGCGCGCGAACGCGTCGTTGACGTCCTCGTCCCACCGCCGCTCGTAGCCGGACTCCAGGAGGGAGTAGGCGTCCTTGGGGTAGTAGGTCTCGTCGAAGATCAGCTGGTCCGGGTGGGCCAGGTTCGTGAACCGCAGGACGCCGGCGATCGCCGTGACCAGCAGCGGCAGGATCCAGTGCCACCGCGTCAGGGGCGCCGCGCTCACCCCGAGGCGGGCGCGCAGGGCGGCGACGCCGAAGGGGCCGTCGTCGACCGCGACGGCGGCGGGGCGGGAGGCGAGGGCGGTGGCGGGCACGGGCTCCATGCTAGGGGGACGGGTGGAGCAGGCCTCCTCGACGTGCGGCCTGCTCTCAGGCGTGGCCGAGCGGCCACCGGCGGCGCACGGCGGGTGGAAGGAATCCTGCGACTCGCAGGATCCGGCCCTTGTGGGGGCGGAGCCGGTACTTGACCGCTGCCAGCGTGTCCACCGAGCGTTCCCGCCAGGCACGGCGGGCGCCCCTCAGGGGGCTGCGCACTCTGACGTGATACTTGTCCAGGAGCGGCTCAGGGACGATCTCCTGTCCGATGTCGAAGCGGTCGGCGAAGCGGGCGATGCCGAGTTCCTTGTCCGGATAACCCGTGAAGTGCATGACGAACGCGTCCGTCAGGGAGCCCTCGTAGTAGTGCCCGCGCGAGTTCAGCTCTCGGTGGCCGACGATCCGGACGCGCTCGGCGTGCCCGCCCGTCTGGATGGCCCACCACATCTGGTCCTGGTCGCCGTGGGTGAAGAGACCGTCGCGATCGTCGTCCCACCAGGCCCGGACCGTGGCCAGGTCCGCTGTCGAGGTCGACTCCACGATCGTGCGCGCCGTCTCGTCGTTCCGGAGCAGCATGACCCCGGTGTTGATGCGTGACCAGAACCCGTTCGGCTCTGTGGGCCCTTCGGCGATGACCAGGCTGATGCCGTCACGCTCGGCCTCGGAGATCAGGCGTCGCAGGTTGTCCGACTCGAAGTCGGTGAAGAAGGCATCGTCGTCCATCCACACGAGCCAGTCATAACGCGGGAGCAACCGGCGGAGGATGGCGATCTTGTAGTCGAACTTGGTGACGATATGCGGGTCGATGCCCGTCTCGAGCCGGTAGTCCAGCCCGTGCTCTCGAGCGTAGATCGCGTGGTTGACGTAGGAGCGCAGGCGGATCTCGTCGCCACCGGACGTGATGCAGATGCGGGGCTCGACGGGCATGGTCCTGACCTTTCGGAGAGGCGTGGGCCCGGGCGGGCTCGGGGCGGTGCCTCTACGATCTTGACATATGACCCCGAGACCGACTGATCTGCCGTCCCCGTCCGGCCGCATCGTCCTGGCCGCCACCCCCATCGGCCACCTCGGGGACGCGTCCGCGCGCCTGCGTGAGCTGCTGGCGGAGGCGGACGTGATCGCCGCCGAGGACACCCGGACCGCGCGGCGCCTGTGCGCCGGACTGGGCGTCACCCCGACGGGCAGGGTGGTGGCCCATCACGAGCACAACGAGGCGGCCTCCACCCAGGGGCTGCTGGACCAGGTGCGGGGCGGTGCCACGGTGGCGGTGGTCTCGGACGCGGGCATGCCCACGGTCTCGGACCCGGGGTACCGGCTCGTGGCGGCCGCGGTGTCCGCAGGGCTGCCCGTGACCTGCGCGCCCGGCCCCTCCGCCGTGACCACCGCGCTCGCCCTCTCCGGCCTGCCGACGGACCGGTTCGCCTTCGACGGCTTCGTCCCCCGCAAGGACGGGGACCGACGGCGATGGCTCACCTCCCTGCTGACCGAGGCCCGCACGGTGGTCGCCTTCGAGTCGCCGCAGCGTCTGGCGGGCGCGCTGGCCGTCGTCGTGGAGGTCCTCGGTGCGGAGCGGCCGGTGTGCGTGGCCCGCGAGCTCACCAAGCTGCACGAGGAGGTGGTGCGCGGCACCGCGGCCGAGGTGCATGCCTGGGCTGCGGAGCGGCACGCAGGGGAGGGGATCCGCGGGGAGATCGTGCTGGTGATCGGGCCGGCCGCCCCCGGCGCCGAGGGCGAGGCGTCCGAGGCGGACGCCGTCGCCGAGGTGGCGGTGCTGGTGGAGTCCGGCACCCGGCTCAAGGAGGCCGTGGCCGCGGTGGCCGGAGCCCACGGGATGCGCAGCCGGGAGCTCTACCAGGCGGTGCTCGCGGCCCGGGGCTGACACGTCCCCGGCTACACAGATGATCATGCGCGATGGCGCGGCCCCGGGGCCTGGCTAGGATCAGCCGTGGAGCCGCTGCCGACCGCCGCCGGACGGCGTCGGAATACCCGTGCCCGTCCACCCGTTCCCCTGAGGGACGCGGGGCGTGCCGCCTCCGACCACCGACCCCGAAAGAGGTGCATCATGACCGTGACCGCTGAGCGCGAGAAGGCGCTGCTGGAGTCCGTCCCCACCGGCCTGCTGATCGACGGCGAGTGGCGAGATGCCTCCTCCGGCAAGACCTTCGACGTGAAGGACCCGGCCACCGGCAAGGTCATCGCGAGCCTGCAGGACGCGAACTCCGACGACGCCATGGCCGCCTTCGACGCCGCCTGCGCCGCGCAGGCCGACTGGGCCCGGACCCCGGCCAAGGAGCGCGCCGACATCCTGCGCCGCGCCTACGATCTGATCAACGAGCGCGCCGAGGACTTCGCGCTGCTGATGACCCTCGAGATGGGCAAGCCGCTCGCCGAGGCCCGCGGCGAGGTCACGTACGGCAACGGCTTCCTGCGCTGGTTCTCGGAGGAGGCCGGCCGCCACTACGGCCGCACCCTGACCGTGCCCGAGGGCACGCTGCGCATGCAGGTGCACCACCGCCCGGTGGGCCCGTGCCTGCTGATCACCCCGTGGAACTTCCCGCTGGCCATGGCCACCCGCAAGGTGGGCCCCGCCGTCGCCGCTGGCTGCACCATGGTCCTCAAGGCCGCCAAGCTGACCCCGCTGACCACCCAGCTGTTCGCGCAGGTGATGCAGGAGGCCGGCCTGCCCAAGGGCGTGCTCAACGTCGTGGCGGGCTCCTCCGCCTCGTCGATCTCCAGCCCGATCCTGCAGGACCGGCGCCTGCGCAAGGTGTCCTTCACCGGCTCCACGCCGGTCGGTGTGCGCCTCATGAAGGACGCCGCGGACAACGTGCTGCGCACCTCCATGGAGCTCGGCGGCAACGCCCCGCTCATCGTCTTCGAGGACGCGGACCTGGACGCCGCCGTCGAGGGCGCTTTCGCCGCGAAGATGCGCAACATGGGCGAGGCCTGCACCGCCGCCAACCGCTTCCTCGTGCACGAAGACGTGGCCGAGGAGTTCACGCAGAAGTTCGTGGCCAAGCTCGAGGCGCTCAAGCCCCTGCGCGGCACCGACCCGGAGTCCACCCTCGGCCCGATCGTGGACGAGGGCGCGCGCGACGACATCGACCAGCTCGTCCAGGACGCCGTGGCGGCCGGCGGCGAGGTGCTCACCGGCGGCCACAAGATCGAGGGCGACGGCTACTTCTACGCGCCGACCGCGATCAAGGTGGAGAAGGGCAACCCGATCCTCCAGCAGGAGATCTTCGGCCCCGTGGCCCCGATCGTGACCTTCTCCTCCGAGGAGGAGGCCATCGAGATGGCCAACGACACCGAGTACGGCCTCGCCTCCTACGTGTTCACGAAGGATCAGGCCCGGATGTACCGCGTGGCCGAGAGCATCGAGTTCGGCCTCATGGGCTACAACGTGGGCGTCATCTCCAACCCGGCCGCGCCGTTCGGCGGCGTGAAGCAGTCGGGCCTGGGCCGCGAGGGCGGCGCCGAGGGCATCGAGGAGTACACCTCGGTGCAGTACATCGGCATCGCCGACCCGTGGGCGGCCACGAAGGCCTGACCTCTCCGCCGATCCGTGCCCTCCGGGGGCGGTATCGGGTGGTATCCACGTCGGATACCACCCGATACCGCCCCCGAGGCGTGTCGGGGGGGCCGGGTTCGGCTCCCTAGAGTGGACGGCATGGCCCACGCATCCGAGACCCCCCTCGCCTACCGTGCCCCCGCCCCGCAGCCGGACGACGACGGCGGCCCGCGCCGGGACGCCCACGAGGAGAAGTCGGGACGTCGGCGGCGCCTCGAGTACCCGCCCGCACCGGAGCCGCTGCCGGTGCCCGTCGTGGACAACCACACGCACCTCGACTTCCGCGACGGCCTGGTCCGCGTGGACGTCCACCAGGCGATGGACGCGGCGGAGGCCGTGGGCGTGACCGGCGCGGTCCAGGTGGGCTGCGACGTCGCCTCGGCCCGGTTCACGATCGCGGCGATCGAGGCCGAGCCCCGCCTGCTCGGCGCCGTGGCGCTGCACCCCAACGACGCGGCCCGCCTGGCCGAGCGCGGCGAGTTCGAGGAGGCGTTCGCGCAGATCGCGGAGCTCGCCCGCCACCCCCGCGTGCGCGCCGTCGGCGAGACGGGCCTCGACTACTTCCGGACGCAGGACGAGACCGGCCACGCCGCGCAGCAGGAGTCCTTCCGCCGGCACATCCGACTCGCCCGCGAACTCGGCACGGCCCTGCAGATCCACGATCGGGACGCGCACGACGACGTCGTCCGGATCCTGCTCGAGGAGGCGGCCGAGGGCGGGCTGCCCCCGCACGTGGTGTTCCACTGCTTCTCCGGCGGGCCCGATCTGGCCCGCACGTGCGCCGAGCACGGCTGGCTCATGTCCTTCGCCGGGCCCGTCACCTTCAAGGCCAACGACGAGCTGCGTGGGGCGCTGCGGATCGCCCCGGCCGAGTTGCTGCTCGTGGAGACGGACGCGCCCTTCCTCACGCCGCATCCGCATCGGGGTCGCCCCAACGCGCCCTACCTGGTCCCGGTCACACTGCGGGGCATGGCGGAGACGCGCGGAGACGACGTGGCGGCCCTCGCCCGCGCGGTGAGCGAGAACACCGCCCGGGTGTACGGCGCGTTCTGAGCCGATCCAGACCCGGCCCCTAGGATGAGCGACGTGCTGACCCGACTCCTCAAAGCCCGGCTGCCCGAGGGAACGCAGTACCTGGTGGACCGCCCCATGCGGATCCGCCTCGTGTTCGTGGTCCTCGGGTCCGTCCTCGTGGCCGGCCTCGAGATGGTGGCGCTCGCCTCGATCATCCCGCTGGTCAGCCTGCTGACCTCAGGTGAGCTGGGCTCCCCGGCGCTCGAAGGGCTGCTGGCCCGGTTCGGGGCCGTGACGGTGCCGGAGCAGACGGTGGCCTTCGCCGTCGTGATCGTGGTGGCCTTCCTGCTCAAGGCGATCCTGGTGCTCGCGTTCCGCTGGTGGACCATGGGGTTCACCAACCAGAACCTCATCCGCACGTCCGCCACGCTGCTGCGCTACTACCTCCGGGCCGACTACGGCCTGCACCTGACGCGCACGGTCGGCACCCTGGTCAACAACGTCACCGGCACCTCCAGCATGGCGTACACGGGCGTGGTGAACGCGTCCGTCACGTTCCTCACGGAGGCCGTGACGCTCGTCGCGGTGGCGATCGTGGTGGGCGTCTCCATGCCGCTGACGGGGCTCGGGATGGCCCTGTACTTCCTCGCCGTCGCCTGGGTGATCAAGACCGTGATCCGCCGCCCGGCCTCCCGCCTGGGCTGGACCCTGGTGACCGCGGGGGAGCGGGCCAACACGGCGGCGCTGCAGGGCCTGGAGAACTACAAGGACGTGAAGATCCGCGGCAACGACTCGGCCTTCATGGAGGAGTACCGGGCCGCCCGCGCGGAGAGCGCGGAAGCCACGCGGCTCAAGATGATCCTCACGATGATGCCGCGCTACGTGCTCGAGGTCGCCTTCGTGGCCGCCATCGCGGCGCTCGTGGCCGTGGCCTTCATCCAGGGCCGCGGCGGGGAGGCGTTCGGCTCGCTCGCCCTGCTCGCGATGGCCGGCTTCCGTGTGCTGCCGTCCATGGCCGCGCTCATGGCCACAACCAACGAGATCCGCACCTCCTGGCCGGCCTTCGAGCGCACGACGGCGGAGCTCGCCGCCGCGCAGCCGGTCCTGCACGCGGCGGACCGGCCCTACGAGCGCGTCACGTTCGAGGAGTCCATCGAGGTGCGGGACGCGTCCTTCACCTACCCCGGCAAGGCCGAGCCGGTCCTGCGCGACATCGACCTGCGCATCCCCTTCGGCTCCTCGTACGCCTTCGTGGGCGGCAGCGGTGCCGGCAAGACCACCCTGGTGGACCTGGTCATCGGCTTCCACCACGCCCAGCGCGGTGGGGTCTACGTGGACGGGGTGGAGCTCGAGGCCAACCCGCGGGGGTGGTGGGACAACGTGGCGTTCGTCCCGCAGTCCGTCACCGTGGTCAACGGGACGGTGCTGCACAACGTGCTCCTGGACGTCGAGGCCGCCCAGACGGCGGACCGGGCCGAGGTGGAGCGCGTGCTGCGCGAAGCCCAGCTGGGGCAGTGGCTGGACGAGCTCCCCGACGGCCTGGACACCGTGATCGGCGAAGGGGCCGTGGGCGTCTCCGGCGGCCAGCGCCAGCGCCTGGGCATCGCGCGCGCGCTCTTCCGGCGGCCCCGCCTCCTCGTGCTCGACGAGGCGACGTCGGCCCTCGACAATCTCACGGAACGCCGGGTCACCGAGGTGATCGAGTCGCTGCGCGGTCGGATCACGGTCATCGTGGTCGCCCATCGTCTCTCCACGGTCAAGCGCTGCGATCAGATCGTGCTGATGGACCAGGGGCGGATCATCGGCCAGGGCACGTTCGCCGGGCTGCAGGAGACGAGCCCCGAGTTCCGCGAGCTCGTCCGGCTCGGTGACCTCTCCACCTGAGCGGAGCCCGCGCCGCTGCGTCCCGGCTACCCCGTCCGGCGCCCCGATAGACTCGCGGGCATGGTCCAGCCCTCCCCGCACCCCGCCCCCGCCCCGCTGCTGAGCGCCGCGGACGTGCGGCGCATCGCCGCCGAGCTGGACCTGCGTCCCACCAAGCAGTGGGGCCAGAACTTCGTGATCGACCCGAACACGATCCGGCGCATCGTGCAGGCCGCGGACGTGACCGCGGACGAGCACGTGCTCGAGATCGGCCCCGGGCTGGGCTCGCTCACCCTCGGCCTGCTGGACGCGGCCGCCGCCGTCACCGCCGTCGAGATCGACCCGGTCACCGCCGCCCGCCTGCCGCGCACCGCCGCCGAGTTCCGCCCCGGGGCCGAGGACGCCCTCGCCGTGCTGCACGCGGACGCCATGACGCTGAGCGAGCAGGCACTGGCCGAGGTCCGGCCCGCTGCCGCGGCCGGCGGCCCCACCGCGCTCGTGGCGAACCTGCCCTACAACGTGGCCGTGCCCGTGCTGCTGCACGCGCTCGCGGTCCTGCCGGGGCTGCGGCACGGCCTGGTGATGGTGCAGGAGGAGGTCGCGGACCGTCTCGCGGCCGGGGCCGGCTCCAAGGTCTACGGCGTCCCGTCCGCCAAGGCGGCGTGGTATGCGGACGTGCGCAAGGCGGGCACCATCGGCACCCAGGTGTTCTGGCCCGCTCCGCGCATCCACTCCGGGCTGGTCGCCTTCACCCGGCGCGAGCCGCCGGCGGGCAGCACGTCCCGCCGGGAGGTCTTCGCCGTGGTGGACGCCGCCTTCGCCCAGCGCCGCAAGACCCTGCGCGCCGCGCTCGCCTCCTGGGCGGGGTCGCCGCAGGCGGCGGAGGACGCCCTGGTGGCCGCCGGCGTGGACCCACGCGCCCGCGGCGAGGCCCTGGACATCGCGGCCTTCGCGCGGATCGCCGAGCACGGCCCGCGGCGCGCGGCGGAGGAGGTGGGCGCATGACGACGGAGGACCTCGGCCTCGACCCCACGGCCCGGCACGTCACGGTCAGCGCCCCCGGCAAGGTGAACCTGTCCCTGCGGGTGGGACCACCCGGGGCGGACGGTTACCACCCCGTGGCCACCGTGTACCTGGCCGTCAGCCTGCGGGAGACCGTCACGGCGATCACGCGCACGGACGGGAGGATCACCGTCGGCCCGTCGGGCCGCCACATCAGTCTGGTGGACACCCAGGACGTGCCCTGGGACGAGCGCAACCTCGCGCACCGCGCCGCCGCGCACCTGCGGCGCACCCTCGGGCTCGATCCTGACACCCACGGCGTCCACCTCGAGGTCGCCAAGCAGGTCCCGGTCGCGGGCGGCATGGGCGGCGGCTCCGCCGACGCGGCCGCCGCGCTGCTCGCGTGCAGCGCCCTGTGGGAGACCGGGCACACCCGCGCCGAGCTCGCCGAGCTGGCCGCCCCGCTGGGCGCGGACGTGCCCTTCAGCGTGCTGGGCGGTGCCGCCGTCGGGCTCGGGACCGGGGCGGAGTTGACCCCCGTCGCGGCCCGCACCCCGGTGCACCTCGTCCTCGTCCCGGCGGACGCCGGGCTGTCCACCCCCGTGGTGTTCCAGACCCTGGACGAGCTGCGCCGGGAGGGTCACCTGCCCGACGGGCCGACGCGCCCGGAGGTGAACGAGGCCGTCCTGCGGGCCCTCACCGCGGCCGACCCGCTCGAACTCGCCACCGC
This sequence comes from Micrococcus sp. Mcc89, assembly GCF_024519795.1. Lineage (NCBI taxonomy): Bacteria > Bacillati > Actinomycetota > Actinomycetes > Micrococcales > Micrococcaceae > Micrococcus > Micrococcus sp. Mcc89. The sequence continues at coordinate 62,034 of NZ_JALJRI010000078.1, forward strand.
CATGGACAACGACCTGCAGACCCCGGCCGTCGTCCTGTTCCCCGAGCTCTCGGACGTCCTCGACCTCGGTATGGACGAAGGCGCGCTGCGCGGCATGGTCTCCGGCTCCGGCCCCACCCTGCTCTTCGTGGCGCAGGACGAGGCCTCCGCGCTGCGGCTGGCCTCGGCCATCGAGGAGCGCACGGGCGTGCGCGCCCTCCCCGTGCACGGCCCCGTGCCCGGCGCCCACGTGCTGTGACACCCGGCGGCGCACCCCGCCGCACCCGACCACCCCTCCTCCGTCCGGAAAGGACCACTCCCTCCATGGCCCACCTGCTCGGCGCCGAGAACATCGGCATCGCCTTCGGCACCCGCACCGTCCTCGAGGGCCTCTCCCTCGGTGTGGATGAGGGGGACCGGATCGGACTCGTGGGCCGCAACGGCGACGGCAAGTCCACGCTCATGCGCATCCTCGCCGGCCTCCAGGAACCCGACACGGGCCGCGTCACCCGCCGCGGCGGCGTCCGCGTGGGCGTGCTGGACCAGCAGGACCGGCTCGACCCGGAGCACACCGTGCGTCAGGCCGTGGTCGGGGACGTGGACGACCACGTGTGGGCCTCAGACCCCAAGGTCCGGGACGTCCTGGGCGGTCTCCTCGACGGCTTCGACCTGGAGCAGTCCGTGCGGGGCCTCTCCGGCGGCCAGCGCCGTCGCGTGGCCCTGGCCCGTCTGCTCGCCGGGGACGACGACGTCCTCTTCCTCGACGAGCCCACCAACCACCTGGACGTCGAGGGCGTCGCGTGGCTCGCCCGCCACCTGAAGCAGCGCTGGCGCCCCACCGACGGCGGCCTCGTGGTGGTCACCCACGACCGGTGGTTCCTCGACGAGGTCTGCACGCGCACGTGGGAGGTGCACGACGCCACGGTGGACCCGTTCGACGGCGGCTACGCGGCGTGGGTGCTCGCGCGCGCGGAGCGCTCCCGGCAGGCGGCGGTGACGGAGCAGAAGCGTCAGCAGCTCGTGAAGAAGGAGCTCGCCTGGCTGCGCCGTGGCGCCCCGGCACGCACGTCGAAGCCGAAGTTCCGCATCGAGGCGGCCAACGCCATCATCGAGGACGTCCCCGCCCCGCGCGACTCGGTGTCCCTGGCGAAGATGGCCACGGCCCGGCTGGGCAAGGACGTCCTCGACCTCGAGCACGTGAGCCTGACGCTGGGGGAGAAGCCGATCCTCGACGACGTCACCCTGCGCCTGGCACCCGGCGAGCGGCTCGGCGTGGTCGGCGTCAACGGTGCCGGCAAGTCGACCCTGCTGCGCCTGCTCGACGGCCGCATCGCCCCGGACTCGGGGCGGGTGAAGCGCGGCAAGACGGTGGTCTCGGCCACCCTCACCCAGGACGTGAAGGAGCTCGACGACGTCGCCCACCTGCGCGTCGCCGAAGTCATGGCCCGCGAAGGCTCGTCCTTCCAGGTCGGTGACCGCGAGATGTCCTCCGGCCAGCTGCTCGAGATGCTCGGCTTCGGCACCTCCCGGCAGTGGACTCAGGTCTCCGAGCTCTCGGGCGGCGAGCGCCGGCGCCTGCAGCTGCTGCGCCTGCTCGTGGGCGAGCCCAACGTCCTCATGCTCGACGAGCCGACCAACGACCTGGACACGGACACCCTGGCCGCCGTCGAGGACGTGCTGGACGGGTGGCCGGGGACCCTCGTGGTGGTCTCCCATGACCGTTACCTGCTCGAGCGCGTCACCGACCACCAGGTCGCCCTGCTCGGGGACGGCAAGGTCCGCGGCCTGCCGGGCGGGGTGGACCAGTACCTCGAGCTGCGCGCCGCGATGGACGACGCCGGCGGCCCGGCCCGGGGAGCCGGCGCGGCCCGAGGCCGCAACGACGTCGTCGGGACGTGCGCGGGCATGGGCGGGCCGGAGGAGGACACCGGGCCCACCGAGGCGGAGCGTCGGCTGGCCCGCAAGGAGATGGCCCGGCTCGAGAAGCAGATGACCCGGCTCCGGGAGCGGAGGTCCGGCCTCGAGGCGCGGATGGCCGAGCTGGGGCAGGCGCAGGACTTCGACGCCCTCACCGCGGCCTCCGCCGACCTGAAGGACCTCGACGCGCAGCTGGGCGTCCTGGAGGAGGAGTGGCTGCAGGCCGCTGAACTCGCCGAAGGGGACTGACCGGCGGGCGTGCACAGGAGCGTGTGGCAGGTGGCACAGCTGAAGGCTGTTTCCGGCCTACAATCGGGGGCCGGGGCACAGCACCATGCCCGACCCCCACGACGTGGACCATCCCCCGCGTCAGGACGGAGGAGCAGAGCGTGATCGGGAGTCCCGGTGATGAGTCGACCGCGCTCCGCATGGGCTCGACTGCCTGCGGCCGTGTCCTGGGCCGGCCCTGGGAGCGGGGCCTTCCGCTGCTCGTCCTCATCGTGGACGTGGTCGCGGTCCTGCTCGCCACCTTCGTCTCGGCCCAGCTCCGCTTCGGCGGACCGCGGCGCACCACCCTCCCCGGTGCCGCACTCGTCGACTACAGCGTCATCAGCCTCGCGCTGAGCGCGGCCTGGGTGCTCGCGCTGACCATCCAGGGCTCGCGGGACATCCGGATCCTGGGGGTGGGCAGCGAGGAGTACAAGCGGGTTCTGCAGGGCACCCTCTACCTCTTCGGCACCGTCGCGATCCTCGCCTATGCGGCAGGTCTCGAAGTGGCGCGCGGCTACGTGGGCCTGGCTCTGCCGCTGGGCGTGCTCCTGCTCCTGCTGGGCCGGTTCCTTGTGCGCGGGTGGGTGGCGCGGCAGCGCCACCACGGCAGGTTCCGGCGGCGGCTCCTGCTCGTCGGCGGCCCGAAGGCGGTCCGGCACATCTTCCAGACCCTCGACTCCGAGGCCGGCGCCGGCTATGCCCCCGTGGCGGCGGCCCTCCCCGGATACAAGGCCCGGCAGGAGGACTACCTCCCGATACCGGTCTCCACGGACCTGGACACCGTGGAGGACGTGGTCGCCCTCGTGGAGGTGCGCGACGTCGAAGCCGTGGTGATCACCTCGGGCCACTCGTTCGTCCCCGGGGACGTCCGCCGACTGGGCTGGGAGCTGCAGGAGCGCGGCGTCTCCCTGATCATGGCGCCCGCCCTCGTGGACGTCGCCGGACCCCGCCTCCACACGCAGCCCCTCGCGGGCCTGCCGCTCATCCACCTCTCCACCCCGCGCCTCTCCGAGGGCAAGGCGTTCGCCAAGCGGGCGTTCGACGTCGTCGCGTCGGGGCTGGGCCTGATCGCCATCTCGCCGCTGCTGATCGCCGTCGCGATCGCGGTCAAGGCCACGGACGGCGGGCCGGTGCTGTTCCGGCAGGAGCGCATCGGTCTCGGCGGCAGGCCGTTCACCATGCTCAAGTTCCGTTCCATGGTGGTGGACGCCGAGGAGATCCGGCAGCGGCTCGTCTCGGACGGCGGGGATGCGGACGTGCTGTTCAAGATGAAGGACGACCCGCGCATCACCCGGGTCGGCAGGCTCATCCGCCGCACCAGCATCGACGAGCTGCCCCAGCTCGTGAACGTGCTGCGGGGGGACATGTCCCTCGTGGGTCCGCGGCCCCACCTGCCGCACGAGGTCGAAGCCTACGGGCAGTACGTGCACCGCCGCTTCCTGGTGCAGCCCGGCATCACGGGCCTGTGGCAGGTCTCCGGCCGCTCCGACCTCCCGTGGGAGGAGGCGGTCCGCCTGGACCTCTACTACGTGGAGAACTGGTCCATCCTGGGCGACCTCGTGATCCTGGGCCGGACCGTCAAGGCCGTGATCGCCGCCGACGGCGCCTATTGACCCCGGATCCGCGCGACCTGTGTGGAAGAATGGGCCGTCGTCGCCGCCCCCTGGGGTCCGGCGCTCCGCCCTGGTGTAATGGCAGCACGCCGGCCTTTGGAGCCGTGCGGTCTAGGTTCGAATCCTAGGGGCGGAACCCCCGTCCGCTGACCCCCACCGGTGCAGGAGTCCCCATGTCCCAGCCGTCCGCCCGTCCCTCCGCCGTGATCGTCCTGGCCGCGGGCCAGGGCACCCGCATGAAGTCGACGACGCCGAAGATCATGCATGCGATCGGGGGGCGCTCCCTCGTGGGCCACGCGCTCGCGGCGGCCTGGTCGCTCGCGCCGGAGCACCTCGTGGCCGTGGTCCGGCACGAGCGGGCCCGCGTGGCCGAGCACATCGAGACGGTGGCGGACCAGCTGGGCATCGACGCGCTGGCGATCGCCGACCAGGACGACGTGCCGGGCACCGGCCGCGCCGTCGAGCTGGGCCTGGCCGCCCTGCCCGCGGACCTGGAGGGCACCGTCGTGGTGACCTACGGCGACGTCCCGCTGCTGACCCCGGAGACCCTCGCCCGCCTCGTCGCGGACCACGAGGCGGGCGGCAACGCCGTCACCGTGCTCACCGCCACCCTCGAGGACGCCACGGGCTACGGCCGCATCGTCCGCGACGACGACGGCCTCGTGGAGCGGATCATGGAGCACAAGGACGCCCTCGCCCACGCCGAGTCCACGGGGGACGACTCCTTCGTGGCGATCCGCGAGGTCAACTCCGGCATCTACGCCTTCGACGCCGCCCTGCTGCGCCGCACCCTGCCGGAGATCTCCACGGACAACGTGCAGGGTGAGAAGTACCTCACGGACGTGCTCGGCATGGCCCGCGCCGAGGGCGGCCGCGTCGCCTCCGTGGGCACGGACGACGTGTGGGAGGTCGAGGGCGCCAATGACCGCCGGCAGCTCTCCGACCTGGGCCGCCAGCTCAACGACCGTGTGCTGCGCGGCTGGATGAAGGAGGGTGTCACGGTCGTGGACCCGTCTTCCACGTGGGTGGACGTCACCGTCTCCCTCGCCTCGGACGTCACGCTCAAGCCCGGCACCCAGCTGCATGGGGCGACGTCGGTGGCCACGGGCGCCGTCGTCGGCCCGGACTCCACCCTCACGGACACGCAGGTGGGGGAGGGCGCCGTGGTGAAGCGCACCGACGCCACGGAGGCCGTGATCGGCGCGGGCGCGACCGTCGGCCCGTTCACCTACCTGCGCCCGGGCACGGTGCTGGGGGAGGACGGCAAGATCGGCGCGTTCTACGAGACCAAGAACGTGACCGTGGGCCGCGGCGCCAAGCTCTCCCACCTGGGCTACGCCGGGGACGCCGAGATCGGCGAGTACACCAACATCGGCTGCGGCAACATCACCGCCAACTACGACGGCGTCGCCAAGCACCGCACCGTGATCGGGGCCCACGTGCGCACCGGCTCGAACACGGTGTTCACGGCCCCGGTCTCGGTGGGCGACGGCGCCTACACCGGTGCCGGCGCGGTGGTCCGCGACGACGTCCCGGCCGGCGCCCTGGCGCTGAACGCCGTGGCGCAGCGCACCATCGAGGGCTGGGTGCCCGCCAAGCGCCCCGGCAGCACGTCCGCGCAGGCCGCTGTGGCGGCCGGGGCGACGGTCGCGGACGCCGAGGGCTGATCCCTCGCGCCCTAGGATGGGTGCGAGGACCGGGCCGCCCCGGGCGGCCGACACCGACGCCGGACGCCGTCGGTCCTGGAACGCGAGACCACGAAGGATGTTGAGGACGTCATGACGGAGCTGAGCCGCAGCGAGGACAAGCGACTGGTGCTGGCCACGGGCCGCGCCCACCCCGAGCTCGCGCAGGAGATCGCCGAGGAGCTGGGCACCGAGCTGCTCCCCATGAGCGCCTACGACTTCGCCAACGGCGAGATCTACGTGCGGTCGGGTGAGTCGGTGCGCGGCAAGGACGTGTTCATCATCCAGTCGCACCCGGCGCCGCTGAACAACCACCTCATGGAGCAGCTGATCATGGTGGACTCCATGAAGCGCGCCTCCGCCCGCCGCATCACGGTGGTCTCGCCGTTCTACCCGTACGCCCGCCAGGACAAGAAGGGCCGCGGTCGCGAGCCGATCTCGGCCCGTCTCGTGGCGGACCTGTACAAGACCGCCGGCGCCTCCCGTGTGATGAGCGTGGACCTGCACACCGCCCAGATCCAGGGCTTCTTCGACGGCCCGGTGGACCACCTGTTCGCCATCCCGCTGCTGGCGGACCACATCCGCTCCAGCGTGGAGGGCGAGGAGGTCACGGTGGTCTCCCCGGACACCGGTCGCGTGCGCGTGGCGGAGCAGTGGGCGGACCGCCTGGGCGGCGTGCCGCTGGGCTTCGTGCACAAGAGCCGGGACCTCACCGTTCCGAACAAGGCCGAGTCCAAGACCGTGGTCGGGGACGTCGAGGGCCGCGTCTGCGTGCTGATCGACGACATGATCGACACCGGCGGCACCATCGCCGGCGCCGTGCAGATCCTCAAGGACGCCGGCGCCAAGGACGTCATCATCGCCGCCACGCACCCGGTGTTCTCGGACCCGGCCGCCCAGCGTCTCGGCGAGTGCGGTGCCCGTGAGGTCGTGGTGACCAACACCCTGCCCATCCCGGAGGAGAAGCGCTTCGAGACCCTCACGGTGCTCTCGATCGCCCCGCTGATCGCCCGCGCGATCCGCGAGGTCTTCGAGGACGGCTCGGTCACCAGCCTGTTCGACGGCGTCGCCTGACCATGGCCGAGCGCGTCGAGCCGGTCCCCGGGGACGACGTCGACGGCGGGGCGGGCGCCGCGGGGCAGCCTCACCGTCCGCGCCTGCCGTTCTGGGCCTCCCTGCTGCTGAACGTGGTGGTCGCCATCGCGGTCGTCGCCGTGGTGCAGGCCCTGTGGGTGAAGGTGTACTCGGTGCCGTCCGGCTCGATGGAGAACACCCTCGAGGTGGGGGACCGCATTCTGGTCAACCGCACCGCCTACCCGGACGGGATGGCCGACTCCCAGGACGTGGTGGTCTTCACGGCCAACGAGGACTGGGCCACCCCGGCGTCGTCGGAGGGGGCCGTGGAGAACGCCGTCCGCACGTTCGGCGACCTCACCGGCATCGGCCGCTCGCACGAGCAGGCGCTGGTCAAGCGCGTGATCGGCACCGCGGGGCAGACCGTGGAGTGCTGCACCGCCGCGGGCGCCGTGACGGTGGACGGGGAGCCCCTGGACGAGCCGTACATCCACAACGACCTGCCGTTCCTCCGGGACGAGCTGGACTGCGAGTCCGAGGTGATGTCCGCGCGCTGCTTCGGCCCGGTCACCGTGCCGGAGGACTCGATGCTCGTGCTCGGCGACCACCGCTCGAACTCGGCCGACTCCGTGATCGCGTGCCGCGGCATCCCCGCCGACCAGGCCGGGGACTGCGCCCGCTTCGTCACCCGCGAGGACATCGTGGGCGAGGTCTTCGTGACGGTGTGGCCGCCCACGCACTGGGGCGGGCACTGATCTCCTGAGGGGGCGGGCCCTGGGCGCCGGCCGTCTCCGGGCCGGGCCGGCTCAGCCGGCCGTGGCCAGCTGCACGGCGATCAGGGCGTCCATCGCCTCCTGCACCCGGGCCTCGGCGTCCTCGGGCACGGGTCCTTCGGTGCGGAGGCAGGCCACCACGTCGGCGGCCGTCCGCGGCTCGTCCAGCAGGAGCCAGACGGACGGGCCCAGACCTTCGAGCACGACCAGGCGGTCCGAGGCGAGCAGGACCAGGCGGCCGTGGTCGGTCAGGATGCCGTCGTCGACGGCGCAGCGGGACACCGCGCCCGGGGCCGCCGCTCCGCCGGAGGCCGAAAGCTCTTGGACGGTGAGTGCCTCCCAGGTGGGGGTGACGGGCGTGGGCGGGGTCGCCAGCAGGCCGTCGACGACGTCCCGCAGGTCCTCGGCTTCGGCGTAGACCAGGCGTTGGGCGCCGCCGAGCGCGTCGAGGACGCGGCAGAGCGTCACGAGGCCGCGGGGGAGCAGGGAGAGGGAGGACGTCTGGGGGACGAGCTCCTTGAGCGCGGCCACGAGTTCCATGGCCTCCGCCCGCGGCGCCACCGGTCCTGCCGGATCCCGCACGCGGTCCAGCACGGCGATCCGGGCCAGCCGGGCGTCGGGGAGGGTCGGACCGAGACCCAGGTCGTCCGGGCCTCGCTGGGTCTTCGGCCGCACTCCGCGTGCCTCCAGCACGGACAGCGGCTTGGGGTACGGGGTGACGGCCAGGCCGTCCGGGGCGATGATCGCCGTCTCGTCGGTGAGATAGTCGAAATGGGGTCCCAGCCGGCGCGTGGCCGTCGTCTTGCCCGTCCCGGACGCCGCCACCAGGACGATCGCCTCCCCGGTGTCCGGTGCGGCGAGGCACGCGGCATGGAACATCAGGTGGGTGCCGCGGGCGGACTCGATCGCCTGCGAGGTCGCCAGGAACACCAGGTCCTCGTGCCACTGGAGCCACGGACGCGCGGGGTCGGCGTCGCGGTGCGCATCCGCGCGGGCCGGCGGCTCCACGGCCTCCACACCGCATCGGGCCCAGGACTCGATCACCTCCGCCCGCTCGTCTCCCGTGAGGCCGCTGACCGTCACAGCATCGAGTCCGGCGCCGATGCGCAACGCGGTCGTCTCGCGCGTGGCTTCGTCCTCCCCCTGGGTGCCGGGCATGGCTCACCCCTTCCATCCCGTGGTTGTCCGGTCAGTGTACCGAGCACCGTGTCGACGGCCACGAGGCCGCCCCACCGGATGACACGGGTCCTCGCCAGACGCTCTCTATACTCGTCACAGGTTCTCGGGCGCTGGGTGCGCCCTCCATCCGAGCTGAGGGAGGAGCCCGCATGGCAGCCCAGTCGCCCACGGCGGCGGTGACCGTGGTGATCCCGCACTACGGCGATCCGGCCCCCACCCTCGCCCTCGTCGACCGCCTGCTGAGCGATCCCGGAGACGCGCTGGCCGCCGTCGTGGTCTCGGACGACGCCTCGCCCACCCCGTACCCCGAGGCGCACGATCCGCGTCTGACCGTGGTGCGCCGCGAGCGCAATGGCGGGTTCGGGGCGAACGTGAACACCGGCCTGGCCGCGGTCACCACCGAGCTGGCCCTGGTCCTCAACTCGGACGCGGAGATCACGGGGGCGCAGATCGACGCGCTGGTGGTTGCGGCCGCTCCGTACCAGCCGGCCGTGGTCAGTCCGCAGGTCGTCAACGGGGACGGCACGCCGCAGTGGTCCGGGCGGCACTTCCCCACGGTGCTGCACCAGACCGTCGAGTGGCTGACCCCGCTGGCCCGCTTCCGCCACCTGGACGTGCTCCACGAGGCCGTGGGGCACGACGTCGCGGCGGCCCGGTCCGTCTCGCCCGTGGCGGTCGACTGGGTGATGGGCGCCGTGCTGCTCCTGCCGATGGCGCAGGTCCGCGCCGTCGGCGGGTTCGACGAGGAGTACTTCATGAACTCCGAGGAGGTCGATCTGCAGCGCCGCCTGCGCGAGCACGGTGTGCCGTCGATCGTGGTGCCGGCCGTCCGTGTGCCGCACGCATCCGGCGGATCCTCCGATCCGCTGCGCCGGCGCGGCTGGCTGGTGGACTCCCGGTACCGCTACGCCCGGAAGTTCGGTCACCCCCGGGTCCTCAAGGCCGCGCTCACCGCGGCCACCGGGGCGAACTTCGCCGTGAACGTGCTCCGGCAGGCCCGGGGTGTGGACGTGGACGCCCGCGCCGTGCTCCGGGACGAGCACGCGCTGGTCTGGAAGGGGAACCACCGATGACATTCGCCTCTCGCCTCGTGGAGTTGCCACCCCGGCTCGCATGGAAACGCGGGCAGGTGCTGTCTGCGACGCTGTACCGCCGAGCGTTCCGCGACTGGGGCCGGGGCAGCGTGATGGTGGGCCCATTGAAAGTCCAGGGTGCTGAGCGCATCTCAGTGGGAGCACATTGCGCTTTCCACCCCGGAGTCTGGCTTGCGGCGGAGCAACGCGGGGATCTACGCATCGGGGATCGTGTCTATTTGGGCCACAGGGTGCATCTCCACGCAGTCGGTTCAGTGGTCCTTGGGCGAGGCGTCATGGTGACAGACGACGTTCACATTGGGAACGGAGGACACGACCCGTCGGCAGGGATGGCGGTCACGCCTGGCGCACCGATCGTGATCGGTGATGACGTCTTCGTCGGCCAGGGCGCCACGATTCTCGGAGGAGTCACAGTGGGAGCAGGCGCTGTGGTCGGAGCGAGGTCCGTCGTCACGAAGGATGTCCCTGCCGGAGCGATCGTCGCGGGTGTCCCTGCGAAGATCCTCAAGAACGGTGTCGAGCACACCCCAGCGATCGGAGAGGAGCAGCAGTCGTGACGAACTACCTCATCACCGGTGGGGCGGGTTTCATCGGTCAGTACGTGGCGCGGGCGCTGACACGACGCGGTGACGAGGTGGTCGCGCTTGACACACTCGAGCAGCAGGTGCATGCCGATCCTGAAGGGGCGGTCGCGCGGTTCCCCGGGGACGTCCTTCGCCGCGACGTGAGCGATCCGGCGTCCTGGGCAGATCTGCCGGAGGTCGGAGGTGTCATCCACCTGGCGGCGGAGACCGGGACGGCTCAGTCGATGTACGAGCAGGACCGCTACCGACGCGTCAATGTGGAGGGAACGCGGCTCGCGGCCGAGTTCGCCGCCTCGCGAGGACTTCCTCTCGTGTTCTTGAGCTCTCGCGCCGTGTACGGCGAGGGCCTCGTGGCCACGTCGCCGCTGGCGTCCTCGGACGGCAGGGATTTCGGCCCGGACGGCCTGTTCGTGCCCTCGGGCGAAGACCAGCCGCACGTGCCCCTCTCCGTGTACGGCGAGACCAAGTCCGAGGCCGAGGAGATTGCCCGCACCGCCCTCGCGGACGGCCGCCTCGCCATTCTGCGCCCGCAGAACGTCGTTGGTTTGGGGCAGGCGCTTCACAACCCCTACACCGGTGTGCTGGCGGCGTTCCTAGCCCGCCTCAAGGCGGGGCTGCCGCTCACCGTCTACGGGGACGGCACGGCGACGCGGGACTTCGTGCATGTGTCGGACGTCGCCGCGGCCATCGTCTGGGCGCTAGAAGCCCCCCGCCGCGGAGAACCCGTGATCGCCAACGTCGGCACAGGGGTCCGTATGGATCTGGACGAGCTGGCCGAGACCGCGCGAGCTGCGGGCCGCGGCCCAGAGGTCGAGATCACCCATGTGGAGGTCCACCGCGCCGGTGACATCGACCATGCCTGCGCGGACATGACACACGCATGGAGCCTGGGCATGCCGCGCCCGCGTCTGACCTCCCAGGAGGCCATCGCAGATTTCATCTCCCATTCGTGGGACTTGGAGGCCGCTGATCCGCGGCTGTGGGACCGTGCACTGGAAGAGCTGACCGAGCGCGGGCTCGCGGAGAGTTGAGCATGCGCGTCCTCATCGTCGGCCCTCGTTTCCACGGCTATCTGGCCGCCATGGGGGCCGCCCTGGAACACCTGGGCCATGGCGTCTCCGTGCACGCGTACGACGCGGCAGACACTCTGGCCGAGCGCGTCCGCAACAAGGCTCTGCACGACCTGCCGGGGAAGTGGACCGCACGCTGGGCGGACTGGGAGGGCCGGCGTGCGGCCGCGGTCCTGGATCGTGAACGCCCGGATGCGCTCCTGGTGGTGAAGGGCGATCGTCTGGGGGACGATTGGTGGGCTGCCGTTGACCGGTGGAACGGCCCGCGGGTGACTTGGCTCTATGACGAGATCGACCGCATGGCCTATACCCGCGAACAGCTCGCCGCGATGCCCGTCGTCGCCACCTATAGTGCGGCCGACGCGGCGTCGCTGGCGGGGACGGCGGGTACGGTGCGTCACCTGCCGCTGGGCCACGACTCGCTGCTGGCGTTCCACCGGCGCCCGACCGGCGCTGTGACATTCATCGGGGCCCGTTACCCGCAACGCGAAGCCCTGCTGGCCGGTCTCGTCGCCGCCGGCATGCCTGTGCGCGCCTATGGGCGGGATTGGTCCAGGCATCCCGCGGATGTGCTCGCGTCGCGTCACTGGCGACCCTCGGGTGTTCCTGCGGGACGCACCTTGGCGCGTGACGAGGCATACGGGGTGATGGCCGGCAGCGAGGCCACTCTCAATATTCACGGTCACCAGGACGGCTTCACGATGCGCACCTTCGAAGCGTGTGGAGTGGGCGCCCTCCAGTTGGTGGACCGCGCGGACGTCGACGTGCACTTCGAGCCGGGCAGAGAAGTCCTGGTGTTCGCCGATGGCGACGAATTGGCCGAGCACGCGGAGCGGGCAATCCGCGAACCGGTGTGGGCCCGCGGCATCGCCGAAGCAGGGCGACGCCGGGCCCTGGCCGAACACACCCTCGTGCACCGGATGCGTGAGGTGGAAGTGCTGTGGGCCTGAACCATCCCGATTCCCTCGAGGACTGGCGTCGGTGGGCACGGCCCTCCGCGCTCCGGCGCGCTGTCGTTGCAGTGCGCGGCCGCGGCCGTCTCGTCGACCCGGCCTTGCGTCTCCTTCTCTACGGAACGGCGCCGACGGTGCTCGCCGCTCTCGACTCCGCGACGCTCTCCGGCATCGCGGCCGGGTTGCGTCCGGTGGCGTTGGGGCCGCGTGCCAACGTGGCGGTCCTGTGCCCTCAGCACCTGGTCCCTGCGGTCCAGGCCATGCTCGGAGACCCCGTCGAAGACCGGTCGATCACCTCTGCTGACGACCTGTCCGCCCTCGACGGCACGGTCGGCACGGTGCTTTCGCTCGGCCACTACCTGCGGGCCGGGGAGCTGGCCCTGGAGTGGGCCGCGGCACGGGGCGTGGAATACGTCGTCGTGCAACACGGCCTGCTCACACCGTTCGCGCCGCCTCTGCCTGACGAGGTGACGCTGTACGCGTTCTCGCACGAGGACGGGGCCTTCTGGACCGGTGGCCGCCCGGGGCGGACCGTCAGGGTGGTGGGCTCCCAGATGCTGTGGGAAGCCGCGGACCCCCAGTCGCCGGCCGCCCAGCCGGGTCCGACGGTCTTCCTGGGACAGCTCCACGGGCGAGAGCTGGGTCGGTGGTCCGCCACGCAGCAGACGCTGGCGTTCCTCCGTGCCGAGCCGCACGTGCTCTACCGTCCACACCCTTCAGAACGGGACATGCTGAGCCGAGCCACCCACCGCCTCATGCAACGCGGCGGCACCCGCTTCGAGATCAGCGGACGCCCTCTGCCTGAGATGGGAGCCGACGTCGTCGCACTGTTCTCGACGGGTGTCCTCGAAGCGGCAGCCCAGGGACGCGGTGGCTGGGTGCACCACACCACCCCTCCCGCCTGGCTCAGCGAGTTCTGGGAGCGTTACGGCATGGCGCCGTGGGTGCTAGGGCGTCCGGCCGCCGACCAGCCCAAGCGCACTCCCGCTCCTGTCCGCCCAGTGATCGAGCCTGCGCGGGCCATCGCCCGTGACATCTTTGGAGGGGAGTCCGCGTGAGCATCCTGTGCGTCATCCCCGTGCGCGGCGGGTCCCGGGGGCTGCCCGGCAAGAACATCCGCCTCCTCGGCGGCCACCCGCTCGTGGCCTGGACCATCCAGGCCGCCCTCGAGGCGGAGGAGGACCTGCACGTGGTGGTCTCCACGGACTCGGCCGAGATCGCCGAGGTCGCCCTCCGCTACGGCGCGGACGTGCCGGGCCTGCGCCCGGCCCACCTGGCGCAGGACTCGACCCCCACCGAGCCCGTGATCGAGCACGTGCTCGCGGCCGAGCGCGCGGCCGGCGTCGAGCCCGAGGGCGTGATGCTCCTCCAGGCCACCAGCCCGCTCCGCCTGCCCGGCACCCTGGACCGCGCCGTGCGGCAGTTCCGGGACACGGGGGTGGACTCGCTGGTCGGCGTCGTCCCGGTGTCCCCGTTCCTGTGGCGCCATCCCGAGGATCCCGACGGGGAGCCGATCCCGGACTTCGACGTCACGGCGCGCAAGCGCCGGCAGGACATGACGCGCACCGACCTGCGGTTCCGCGAGAACGGGTCCCTCTACGTGACACGCCCCTGGGTCTACGACCGGCTGCACAACCGGCTCGGCGGCCGGATCGGCCTGCTGGAGCTCGACGACCTCGAAGGCGTGGACATCGACACCGAGCTGGACTTCGCCCTCGCCGAGCAGCAGATGGACCAGTACCTGGCGGTCCAGAAGGTGCTCCAGCACCGCCCCGACCTCGGTGCCCCGCGCACCGCCGAGACCCCCACCACCGGCCCGAACCGCACCCCCGGAGGCGCGCAGTGATCATCGAACGCAGGCTCACCCCCTACCTCGTCTTCCCCGAGGACTCGCTCCTGGCCGCCCTACAGAAGATGACCGACAACCGCGAGCGCACCGTGTTCGTGGTGGACTCCCACGGCTTCCTCGTCGGCTCCCTGACGGACGGGGACGTGCGCCGCTGGCTCGTGGCGCAGCCGGAGGCGTCGCTGAACGTGGCCGCGGCCGACGTCGCCCATCGCGACCCGGCGACGGCGCCCCTGGGCGCCTCCCCGGCCGAGATGCGCGAGGCCCTGCCCGCCGGGGCGCTGCACCTGCCGCTGCTGGACGAGCGCGGCCGCCTGACGGCCCTGGCGATCAACCGGGAGGCGGAGCTGCGGGTCGGCGGGCACCGGATCGGGGAGGGCCACCCGGCGTTCCTGATCGCCGAGATCGGCAACAACCACCAGGGCGACGTGGACCTGGCCCGCCGTCTCGTGGACCTGGCCGTCGAGGCGGGCGCGGACGCGGTGAAGTTCCAGCTGCGGGACATGGACGCCCTGTACCGGCAGTCCGGTGCGGCCACCGCCGGCGAGGACCTGGGGGCCCAGCGCACCCTGGACGAGCTGGCCAAGTTCTCGCTCTCCGCCGCGGACATGGTGCGGGTGTTCGACCACGTCCGGGAGGCCGGCGTCGCCCTGATGTGCACCCCGTGGGACGCCCCGTCCATGCGGGTGCTGCGCGAGTACCCGGTGGACGGCGTGAAGATCGCCTCGGCGGACCTGACGAACCACGGTCTGCTGCGGGACGCGGCCGCCTCCGGGCTGCCGATGGTGCTCTCCACCGGCATGTCCCGGGAGGAGGAGATCCGCGAGTCGGTGGCCCTCGTGCGCTCCTTCGGCGTCCCCTTCGCGATGCTGCACGCCCAGTCCACGTACCCCGCCCCCTACAAGGACGTGAATCTGGCCTACCTGGACCGGCTCGCGGAGATCGCGCAGACGCCGGTGGGCTACTCGGGCCACGAGCGCGGCTTCCACGTGGCCCTGGCCGCGGTGGCCCGGGGCGCCGCGATCATCGAGAAGCACTTCACCGTGGACCGCGGGCTCGAGGGCAACGACCACAAGGTCTCCCTCCTGCCGGAGGAGTTCGCGCAGATGGTCCGGCAGACCCGGGACATCGAGGAGTCGATCGGCGTCGGGACCGAGCGCGTGGTCTCCACGGGCGAGGCGATGAACCGCATCAACCTGGCCAAGTCCCTGGTAGCGGCCCGTCCGCTGCAGGCCGGCGTCACGATCACCGCCGACGACGTGACCGTGAAGTCCCCGGGCCGCGGCCTGCAGCCCAACGAGCTGCCGCGCCTGGTCGGCCGCACGCTGCACCGCGAGATGGCCGAGGGCGACTTCTTCTTCGCCGGTGACCTCACGGACTCGGTGCCCACCGGGCGTCAGTTCCAGTTCCGGCGCCCCTGGGGCCTGCCGGTGCGCTACCACGACGTCGAGGCGCTGACGAAGGACTGCACCCCGGACTTCCTGGAGTTCCACTTCTCCTACAAGGACCTCGAGATCGACATCGACTCGGTGTTCAGCGAGCCCATGCCGATGGGCTTCACCACGCACCTGCCGGACATCTTCTCCGGTGACTTCCTCGTGGATCTGGCCAACGACGACGACGCCGTGTGGGAGCGCTCGATCGCCGAGGTGCAGCGCACGATCGACATCACCCGGGACCTGAAGCGCTGGTTCCCGAACGAGGAGGAGCCCATCATGGTCATCACCATGGGCGGGTTCACCCTGGACCGGCACATCCGCCCGGAGGAGCGGCGGCCGAAGTACGAGCGCATCGCCGAGGCCGTGCAGCGCCTGGACACCTCCGGCATCCGGATCGCCGCGCAGACGCTGCCGCCGTTCCCGTGGCTGATGGGCGGTCAGCAGTACCACAACCTCTTCATGGACCCGAACGACACCGTGGCGTTCGTGGAGGCCACGGGCGTGCCCCTGTGCCTGGACATCTCGCACTCCAAGCTCTCGGCCACGTTCCTGGGGATCCCCTTCTCGGAGATGGTGGAGAAGCTGGCCCCGCACACCATCCACCTGCACCTCGTGGACGCCACCGGTGTGGACGGGGAGGGGCCGCAGATCGGTGAGGGCGACGTCGACTGGCCCGTGCTGTGCGAGCAGCTGGACCGCCTGGCCCCCGGGGTGAGCTTCATCCCGGAGATCTGGCAGGGCCACATCAACAACGGTGAGGGCTTCTGGACGGCCCTGGACCGCCTGGAGCAGTGGCTGTGATCAGCGAGGCCTCGACGACCACTCCGGCCCCGCTGACACTCTGGGTGGTGCCGGTCGCCGACCTCGGCGGCGTGGCCCGGCACGTCCTCGACGTCGCGCGCGTGGGCCTGCCCGGCCTGCGTCTGGCGGTGCTCTGCCCCGAGGGGCCGCTCGCCGAGCGACTGCGCGAGCAGGGGGCGGCGGTGTTCACCGGGGACGTCGGTCCCGACGCCGGCCTGGCCGCCTCGGTGCGGACGCTCCGGACGGCGGTGCGCACCCTGCGCCCGGCTGCGGTCCACACGCACCTGGCCTACGCGGACCTCGCGGCCTTCACGGCGCTGGCTCCGGAGCGGGCCCTGCGGTGGCCCGGTGCGCTGGCGCTGCTCAGCACCGAGCACGGGATCGCCCCGGACGACGGGCTGTACAACCGCGCCGCCGCGGCCCGGGTGAAGAACGCCGCGCACCGCGCCCGGCTGCGCGGCACGGACCTCGTGATCGCGGTGGCACAGTCCACCGCGGACGTGCTCCGCCGAAAATGGGGCGCGGGGGCGCCCCTCACCGTGGTGCGCAACGGCGTGGACGTGCCTGCGGTGCGGGCCGCGGCCGCGGGGCAGCGGCGCGCACCGGGGGAGGGGCTGCGGATCCTCTCCCTGTCCCGGCTGGCGCCCGAGAAGAACCTCGACCGGCTGATCGCCACGCTGCCGGCCCTGCTGGAGCGGGACCCCGGGACGCGGTTGACGCTGGCCGGCGCTGGCCCCCTGGAGGGGGAGCTGCGCGCCCAGGCCGAGGCGCTCGGTGTCGCGGAGGCGGTCGACCTTCCCGGCTTCGTGGAGCCGTGGGAGACCATGGCCGAGCACGACGTGCTGGTGCAGCTCTCCGCGTGGGAGAACCTCAGCTACACCCTGCTCGACGCTGCGGCCGCGGGCCTGCCCGCCGTCGCCACGGACGTGGGCGGCAACGGGGAGATCCTGCCCCCCGAGCGCCTGGCCCACGAGACCACTCCGGCGGCCATCGCCGACGCCGTCATGCGTGCCGCGGCCGACGGCCCGGGCGAGGTGCGCGTGGACGATGTAGAGACCATGGCCCGGGCGACCGCCGAGGCGACCCTCGAGGTGCTCGGGCGCCGGGTGGGGAAGGGCGGGCACCGATGACCGCGGCGAGCCCGAACGAGCCGGGGGCGGCCTCGGTGGCCCCGGCCGAGAAGCGAGTGCCGGGGCCCCGGTTCCGGGAGCTGGACGGCCTTCGGGGGATCGCGGCGCTGGCCGTGGTGTTCTCGCACTTCGGCGGTACGCACAATTTCCACTACCGCGACGATCCCCCCGCTTTTCATGACTTCGTCTGGGGTAGCACGGGGGTCCAGCTGTTCTTCATGATCAGCGGTTTCGTGATCCTCATGACCGCGCGCCGGGCCTCGCGTCCCAGCGATTTCGTCATCTCCCGAGCCGCCCGGCTGTACCCGCCGTACTGGCTCTCACTTGCATTCGCCGTGGTGATCCTCGCCCTCGTTCAGGTGCCGGGGTACTCGCTGAGTCCAGGGCAGATCATCGTCAACCTCACGATGGTCCAACGATGGTTGCTGGTCGACGATGTGGTCGACGTCTACTGGACCCTGGCGGTCGAGATGCAGTTCTACGCACTTGTCTTGACCCTCCTCATCCTCAGCCGGTGTCGCCTGTCGGACCGTCTCGTCCTGTGGGCATGCCTGGGTTGGTCTGTGTTGTCCTGGACGGTGGTGGCTGTGACTTCACAGGCCGCGGCGCCACGCCCAGCGGGGGACCCCACGTGGGTCAAACTCGTCAACAACATCACTGTTGCCGAGTATGCGCCCATGTTCGTCCTGGGCATGGTGGTGTTCCTGGCACGGGAGACGGGTCGCCACCGACGAGCGGTGGCCGCAGCCTATGCATCGGCTGTCGTGAGCCCCTTCGTCTTGCGCGACATGACCCTTGGTCTCTGGGTGCTGGCAGCAGCGACCCTGTTCACTGCTGTGGCCCTCCGACGAAGGACGTGGCTCCTCACAACGCCGCCCTTCCAGTTCTACGGCCGGATCAGCTACTCCCTGTACATCATCCACGTCATTCCCGGTTATCTGGTCATCCATGCTCTATGGCCATACGTAGGCCGGAACATGGCCATGCTCGTGGCCTTGGCCGTGGTCTCCGTGCTCGCCTGGGCCCTGCAGAAGTACGGCGAGGAGCACCTCGGCCGCGCGGCCAAGCGGGGGTTGACCCGCGTCCGCTCCGTCGTGGACGCGCGGACCGGACATCCCCGATCCCTGGAGCCGGCCCGATGACCGGTCGCATCTGGATCCTGGCAAACCAGGGCGAAGTGGGTGGCGGCGAGGTGATGCTGCACCACCTCGCCACGGCCCTGCGAGAGCTCGGTCGGGACGTGGGCGTCGTGGCCCCGGCGCACCCGGCCGAGACCGCCGATCGTCTGGCCGCGGACGGCTTCGACGTGGTCCGCGTGGGCGGGCCCGGACGCCTGGGGTACCTGCGCGCTCTCCGGGCCTGGGACCGTGGCCGAGGCAAGGACGACGTCGTCTGGTGCAACGGGCTGCTGCCGGCCGCGGCGCTGGCCGGCCGGCCGCGCCGGATCGTGCACCTGCATCAGGTGCCCGAGAAGCCGGTTCTGCGGGTGTTCTCCGCCCTGGCGCGTCCCGGTGCGCTCGCGGTCCTCGCGCCGTCCCGATTCGCGGCGGACCGCATCCGCGGGGCGCGCGTGCTCCACAACTGGGTTCCGGCCCCGACGGCGCCGCAGACACGGCGGGCCCGCGGTGCCGATGAGCCGGTGACCGTGGGCTTCCTTGGCCGCCTGTCCGAGGACAAGGGCATCGTCACCCTGCTGGAGGCCGCCGCGCTGCTGCGGAAGACCGACCCGGGTGCCTTCGTGTTCCGCATCGCGGGGGAGAGCCGATTCGTGGCGGAGGACGAGGCCGACCGGCTCGCCACCGCCCTGAAGGCAGCCGGTGAGGACGTCCAGGTGCTCGGCTGGCAGGACACCGGCGAGTTCCTGGCCACCGTGGACGTGCTGGCCGTGCCGTCGCAGTGGGCCGAGGTCTTCGGCCTGGTGACGGCCGAGGCGATGGCGGCGGGCGTTCCGGTGGTGGCCTCCGATGCGGGGGCCGTTCCCGAGGTGGTCGGCAGCGATCACCCCTTCGTTTTTCCGCAGCGCGACGCCGCCGCACTCGCGGACTGCCTGCGGGCCGTGCGCGCGATCGATCTGGGCGAGGTGGCCCACTCCCAGCGGCGCCGCTGGGAGTCGCTGTTCTCCCCCGAGGCCGGCCGCGCCGCCGTCGCCGAGCTCCTGGATGACCTGTCCCTAATGACTCCCGCGGAGGACTCATGACCGAGACGCCCCTGACCCCCGAGGCCAGCGTTGTCGTCCCCAGCCGGGGCGGCGCCCAGCGGCTGCCGCGCCTGATCGGCGCCCTCGCCGCGCAGGAGGACGCCCCGTCGTTCGAGGTCCACGTGGTCGTGGACGGGGATGTGGACGGGTCGGAAGCGGTGCTCGCCCAGTTGGCCGCGGAACACCCGGGGCTGGACCTGAGCTGGACCGTCTTCCGGGAAAACCGCGGACGGGTCGCTGCGCTCAACGCCGGTGCCGACGCGACGTCCGGCCGCATCCTCATCCGCGCGGACGACGATCTCGAGCCCGGACCGCACTACATCCGGGACCACGTGGCCGCGCACGCGGGCGGGCATGGCGGCGTGATCGGATTGACGGCCAACGTCCTCCCGGACTCCGCCTATCAGCGCGTCTACGGTGACGCCCAGGACGAAGCGCACCGTCGCCATGCCTATGCCCTTCCGGCAGAGCAGCAGTGGCGGCACTGGGCGGGCAACGTGTCCGTCCCCCGCACCCTCCATGCGGAGCTCGGCGGCTACGACCCGGACTACCGCCGCTATGGCTGGGAGGACGTGGACTTCGGCTACCGCCTCCACGTCGCCGGGTACCCGGTGGAGATCCGGCCGGAGCTGGAGACCCGTCACCACGCGGCGGCGGTCACCACCTACACCAAGGCGCGCCGGGCTCTGCATTCCGGGTCCGCCCGGCAGATCTTCATCGCCAAGCACGGGGCGGACGCACTCGGCGGGGACCGCGCCCCGGGCGGGCCGTGGGGCGCCGCCGTGCGGGCGGTGGCCGCTCTGAGCACGGAGCGCACGATCCAGTACAGCTCCGCCGTCGTCGAGCGTGCCGCTGCCGTGTTGCCAGCCCCGATCGCACGAAAGCTGATCGCCTTGCAGGTCGAAGCCGCGTCGGAGACGGGACGCACTCGGCCGGGGCGTGCCCGCCGACAGTTCTGAGGGGAGCACCATGACCGACATGACACGCGGCCGGATCGCCATCGCCCACGACTACCTCACCCAGAAGGGCGGGGCGGAACGGGTGGTGCTCGCCCTGCACCGGATGTGGCCGGACGCGCCCATCTACACGACGTTCTACGACCCCGAGGGGACCTTCCCGGAGTTCAAGGACGCACGCATCATCACCTCACCCCTCAACCGGGTGGGGGTGTTGCGGAAGGACCCGCGGCGGGCCCTGCCGCTGCTGCCCCTGGCCTCCTCGCTGATGCACGTGAAGGAGCCGATCGCCGTCGTCTCGACCTCGGGCTGGGCGCACGGATTCCGTTACGACGGCGCCACGCTCGTCTACTGCCACACCCCGGCGCGCTGGGTCTACCTGCTGGACGACTACCTGGGCGAGGACGGTCGGAACAGCATCAAGGGGCGGATCGCCCGCGTGCTGCGCCCGGGTCTGCGCAGGTGGGACCGCGCGGCCGTCCGGCGTCGATCGCGCTATGTGGCCAACTCCACGGTGGTGAAGAAGCGGATCGAAGACGTCTACGGGCTCGAGGGCGTGGACCTCGTGTTCCCGCCGCACTCCGTGAGCACGGACGGCCCGCAGGAGCCGATCCCCGGTGCCGAGCGGCTGGCGGAGGACGGCTTCCTGCTGTCGGTCGCGCGACTCATGCCGTACAAGCACGTGGACGTGGCGATCGAGGCAGCGGCCCGCGCGGGGCGGCCGCTCGTGGTGATCGGCAAGGGCCCGGAGGAGGCCCGGCTGAGGGCGATGGCGGGGGAGGACGTGGTGTTCGGCCAGGACCTCACCGACGCGCAGTTGCGCTGGGCGTACGCGCATGCGACGGCACTGATCGCTGCGAGCCACGAGGACTTCGGCATCACGCCGCTCGAGGCGAGCGCGTGGGGCGTGCCCACCGTGGCGCTGCGCGCCGGCGGTTACCTGGACACCATCGTGGAAGGCGTCAACGGGGTGTTCGTCGAGGCGCCCACGGTGGAAGCCGTGACCGATGGCGTCGAGCAGGCGCTGGCCCGGGACTGGGACCCCCCTGCGATGCGGGCGCACGCGGAGCGCTTCTCGGAGGACCAAATCGCCCGTCAGGTCCGCACCCAACTTGGGCAGCTCCAGACCCATGCCCGGAACAAGGGGGCGATGTGATGACCTGGGTCGTGACCGGAGGCGCCGGCTACATCGGGGCGCACGTCGTCCGGGCGTTTAGGGAGCGGGGTCTTCCGGTCGCGGTCGTAGACGACCTGTCCACCGGGCACCGGGAGTTCGTCCCCGACGGCGTCCCGTTCTTTCATGCGGATGTCACCGACACCGCAGCGCTGACGGCGGTGCTCCGTGAGAATGAGGCAGAGGGGGTCGTCCACGTCGCCGGGTACAAGTACGCGGGGGAGTCTGTTCGGGTGCCGTTGACGGCGTACCACGTCAACGTCCAGGGAACCGCGAGCGTGCTCGCCGCGATGGTGGCCGCGCAGGTGCAGAACATCGTCTTCTCGTCGTCGGCTGCGGTCTACGGGACACCGGCCGTTGAGCGGGTCACCGAGGACACACCGCCGGCACCTGAGTCGCCGTATGGCAAGTCCAAGCTAATCGGAGAGTGGCTGCTGCGGGACCAGGAGCGTGCCGTCGGCATCCGTCACACCAGTCTGCGGTACTTCAACGTGGTCGGATCCGGGTGGGCGGACATCACGGATCTCAGCCCCCACAACCTCTTCCCCCTGGTCTTCTCTGCGCTGGAGAGGGGCGAGCGGCCCCGTATCTTCGGCGACGACTATGCGACCCCCGACGGCACCTGCATCCGGGACTACGTCCACGTCCAGGATGTCGCGGACGCGCACGTGGCGGCCGCGCGGGCGCTGACGTCCGGCGCGGGCCTGCACTCCGTGTACAACCTGGGGTCGGGGGAAGGGACCTCTGTGCGCAAGATCATGGCCGCGGTCCGTGACGTCACGGGGGTCTCCGACCCGCCGGAGGTGCACGCCCGACGCCCCGGGGATCCGGCGCGAATCGTGGCGGACGGCACGCTGGCAGCCCAGGACCTCGGCTGGCGTATGCGCCACTCGGTGGAGGACATGGTCCGGTCGGCGTGGGACGCCCATCGACGCCTGGGGATCTCAGCAAGCGGCGACGAATAGGCGAATCGGTTCAGCCTTGCTGAGGGGACGAGATCAGCCGTTCTAGCTCTTGGGTCAGACGCGGCGGCTCGGGCCACCCCATCACGGTGCCCATCTGCCGCAGGCGCCATCGCCAGTCGAGGGTGCGACGCGCGCACTCCTGCTGCTCGGCAGCTCGCTCGGGGGACCAGCATTCGGCGGCCGCGGTCAGGATGGGCCAGGCATCCTCACGCGACGTCGGGGAGATCTCCAGCGTGGCCCCGTCCCATAGCGTGCTCGTCGCTGCGGCTGGCGCGGTCCCCGCCACGAGGCATCCGGCCGCGAGTGCATCCATCCACCGGCCGGTCAGGTAGTCCCGTGTGGGATGGGTGTACGGAGCGGGGCTGACGAGGTTCGAGAATGCGAGCACCAGTTTCGCCCCCATGAGGGCCTCTCGGACGTTGCGCTGGTTCTGGCCTGGGTCGTCACTCATCGGCGGGCGCCCCGCGAACCGTAGGCCCTGCCGGTGGGCGTCCAGGGCCGTAGCGTCGTCGTCCGCCCAGGCCTCGGGCTGGCGGCCCAGGCGCAGCACATCGATGCCGCGGTGTTGCGCGGCGCCGGGGTAGAGCGCTGTGTCCGCGCCCCAGGGCAGGACGGAGACCGGGGTGCCGGTGATCTGCTCCCACTCCTCGACGAGCTGGGGGTCCGTGATGAACACCCGATCCACGTGGGCGGTGCCGCGCAGGAGTCGCGGTGTCCTGTCGGTCCAGAACGAGTCGATGACCCACACCGCGGTGGAGTCGTAACCCGGAAACCACAGACGGGGCCGGGCCGCGTAGGCGGCCATGCCCGCGTGGGGGGCTACGACGAGGAGGTGGTGACCCGGGCGCCGGCGACCCCGGGGCAGGGACGCTGCCGTCTTCCGGAACAGCGACACCTCCCCACGGTCATCCAGCTCCAGCACTCGTGCCTCGAAGAGCCGGGCAGCGAGTCCCACGAGCTGCGAGACCGGCCCCCACCCGGAGCCCTTGGGACGGACGTACAAGATGTCGAGGGTCATGGGTCCTCCGGAGTCCGCGCCTGTTCAGTGGGTACTCTCGAGAAGGCCCAGAAGATAGCGGCCGTACCCGGACTTCACCAGCGGCTCGGCGCGGGCGCGCAGCTCGTCGTCGGTGAGCAGGCCCCGCCTCCACGCGACCTCTTCGGGCGAACCTACCTTGAGGCCCTGGCGAGACTCGACGGCGCGGATGAAGTTCGAGGCGTCGTTGAGGTCGTGGAACGTGCCGGTGTCCAGCCAAGCGGTGCCGCGGGGGAGCACCTCCACGTTCAGGGCGCCTCGCTCGAGGTAGGTGCGGTTCACGTCCGTGATCTCTAGCTCGCCGCGGGCCGAGGGCCTCAGGCCGCGGGCGATCTCCACCACGTCGTTGTCGTAGAAGTACAGGCCGGGCACGGCGAAGTTGGACTTGGGCTCGGATGGCTTCTCTTCGAGGGAGACGGCCCTACCGTGCCCGTCGAATTCCACGACGCCGTACGCCGACGGGTCGGCCACCCAGTAGCCGAACACGGTGGCGCCTTCGACCTCCGTGTGGCGGAGCAGCTGCTGACCCATGCCGGGGCCGTAGAAGATGTTGTCCCCCAGCACGAGGGCAACGCGGTCGTCGCCAATGTGCTTCTCCCCGAGGAGGAACGCCTGCGCCAGGCCGTCCGGGGAGGGCTGCTGGACGTAGGAGAGGGAGATACCGAACTGCGAGCCGTCGCCGAGCAGGCGCCGGAACTGGTCGGCGTCCTTGGGTGTGGTGATGACCAGGATGTCGCGAATGCCCGCGAGAATCAGGGTTGACAGGGGGTAGTAGACCATCGGCTTGTCGTACACGGGCACAAGCTGCTTCGAGATGCCGTGCGTGATCGGGTGCAGTCGGGAGCCGGTGCCCCCGGCCAGGATGATGCCCTTCATAGGGCCGACTCTAACGGGGCTCACCGGGTCGACGCCCCCGGCCGTGGCGCCATCGGCTCCAGCAGCGGCTGGACCGCGGCCCATGACGGCGGCGGCATGTCTCCGACCGGGCGTAGCGCCCCCCGGGGGTACCAGGCGGCGTTCGCGACGGCCTCGCCGGACAGGAGCTGCCTCCATACGGTTCGTAGCTCGTCGTCTGAGGCCGAGCCGAGCCAGCGCCAGTGGTAGGCCTCCCCCTCGTCGAGCTCGGCCCGCGCCACCGCTGCGGCGCCGATGCGGGTCTTCCTAGCGAACTGCTCGAAAGACCGCCAGGGCATGTGGAGGATGCGCAGCCCCTCGCTCTCGCGGGATCCCGGGCGGCTCACCTCGTGGTTGCCCATCGTCACGACTGCCCCTCCCCAGGGGCGGAAGGCCACCTTGTCGTCGAAGTGGCGGGCGGTGTCCAGACGCCACTGCTTGCCGCCCGGGGACGGGAACAGGTTGAACAGGTGAGCGCGACGCACGGGCGACCCTGAGTCATCGAGGGCGTCGACCAGCCGACCCTGCGGGGCGAACCACAGTTCGTCCGCGTCGAAGGGGATGATCCACCGCGCCCCTGCGGCGGAGACCAGGTCGGACAATTGGGTCATCTTGGCCGACTGGTAATAGGCCGGCTCGCTGTCCGTGCCGACGTGGAGGTGCGGGATTTCCTCCGCCAGTCGAGCCAGTACCCGGGGAGTGTCATCATCGGAGAGGTTGTCCACAATCAGCATGTGGTCAATGCCCTGCTGTAGGAGGTGGCGGACCGTCGTCTCGATGATGTCCGCCTCGTTGCGCACCATGGCGATCGCCCACACACCCTCATGGTGCTGGAGCGGGGGGACGTCCAGGCCTTCCTGTGCCGCGGCATACTGGGCGAGGAAGGCGGGATCGGATCGCAGGCGCATGGCCTCGGCGCGAAGCTCCGAGTCCTTGCGGGCCAGGAAGACGCGGTGCTTAAGGGTGCGCGCACGTGAGAGGAGATCCACGGGGTCACTTCCGTCATGGGGAGAGGTGAGGTTCTCTCGGTAGGGTAGCCGCATGGCCCGTCGCGACTTCGCCGCAGCCGCCCGTGCGCGGGCGCTCTCCATCGTACGCACCCAGCAACCCTTCATCATCTGGGGCGCCGAGCCCATGAACGGCGGGAACTATCTGTATCTGTGGACGACGGCATGGGCGCGACAGCGACACACAGGCGAGCGGTGGCTCGTGCGATACAAGCCCAAGATGAATCCGTGGCTTGAGGAGTTCCCCCAGCTGCGGGCGTTGACGGTCGACGAGGTAGATGTGGGATGGCGGCAGAGGCGGACGGTGGAATGGGGGCAACACGCGGGGCGTGACTTCCGCGTCAAGGACCTTCGGGACTTTGCGCGCGACCTGCTGTTGGCAAGTGAGAATTTCCGCGGTCGTATGGCCGCCCGTCCGCGCGACGCCGTCGTAGTCAATGTCCGGCGCGGCGACTATTACACGAACGAGAGGCTTGCGGCGGTGTTCGGATTCGATATCCCCGGCTACGTGAATGCCGCGCTGCAGCGTATCCCGGGCGACCGGCAGAAGCGAGTCGTCGTGGTGTCGGACGACCCCGAATGGTGCGCCACGAACCTCACCTTTGTCAGGCAGGGCAGGTCCGTCTCCTTCATGCCGACTCCTCATGACATGTTCGACGATCTCGCCCAGCTGGCCGTGGCGCGCGACCTGATCCTGGCGAACTCCACGTTCTCCTATTGGGGCGGGTATCTCGCCAGCGCGCGCTCCGCCCGTGAGCGCCCACGGACCGTGTTCGCGCCCTTGCACTTCAACCGCCTTTACAGCGATGGCGAGTCTCCGCTGCTCCTACCGGAGTGGACGGCGATTCCCGATGACGAATTCTCCACGCCAGACCGACTCCAGGGAGAGGCCTGACCTCATGTCGACCCGTGAATGCTGTTCCTCGGACCCGACGACGCCTTCGGTGTCAGTGGTGATCCCCGTCTTCAACGGCGCACTGACCCTGCCGCTGCAGCTGGAGGCGCTCCGCACGCAGGTCGGTGCACCGGACTTCGAGGTCGTCGTGGTGGACAACCGCTCCACCGACGACCTGGAGGGCGCCATCCGGCCGTTCCTGGAGTCCGGCCTCCAGCTCAGGGTGGTCCGAGCCGACGGGCACCAAGGGTCCTCCTATGCCCGCAACCGGGGGATTGCCGCTGCCCGCGCCCCCTACGTCATGTTCTGCGACGCCGACGACGTCGTCTCCCGCCACTGGGTGGCTGCGGGAGCGGCGGCCTTCGCCACGGCTTCGATCTGGACCGGCAGCGTGACGCATCTGTCGGCCGACACCTTCGAGCAAGGACTGGACGCTGTCCGGGACCGTCTCGGAGACGAGCTGCGGCCGCAGAACGGGCCCGGCCGGGAGGTCTCCGGCCCGTTCCCCGTGCTGATGGGGGGCGACTTCGGAGCGTCCCGTGAGCTGCTGGAGGCGGTGGGGGGCTTCGACCAGTCGTTCCCCCACGCGGGCGACGACAACGATCTCGCCTTCCGCGTCTTGCGAGCCGGTCACCGGCTGGTGGAGATGCCGCAGGTGAGGGTCGCCTCCCGAGGCAAGACCAGTACGCGGTCGGTTCGCAGGATCGCGTTCCGGTCCGCGAAAGCCCATGTGCTCCTGGCGGATCGATATGGCGTATGGGACCGTTCTCGGGCCACGACGTGGGCGAGCGAGCCCGTGCGGTGCCTAGGGGCGGCGGTGAAGATGGCGGCGCATCCGGCGACGGCCGACTGGCGGGGGCTCGCCTCGCGGACGGCGATGGCTGCGGGCACGCTCGCGGGAGCCCTGGAGTATCGAATGTTGCGGCGACGCCCCACGCCACAGGTCGGCCTGGGCCTCGACCCTGGCATACGGGCGCACTCCGGGGAGGCGCGGCAGGGCGTGGGCGGGCCCGGTGACCCCGAGCTGGTCAGTGTGGTCATCCCGGCATACAACGCCGAGGCGTACATCGCCGAGCAGATTGAGAGCCTGGCCGTGCAGGTAGCCGCCCCGGAGTTCGAGGTGATCGTGGCCGACAACGGGAGCACGGACCGCACGGCGTCCGCTGCCCGCGAGGCAGCGGAGCGCTGCGGCCTCACTGTGACCGTGGTCGATGCCCGGGGGCCGGCCAGCGCCTCTCATGCCCGAAACGTCGGGGCCCTGGCGGCCGCGGGCGAGGTCTTGCTCTTCTGCGACGCAGACGACTTCGTCGGCCCCGAGTGGGTCCGGGAACTCTCCGCGGCCGTGCGCTCGCGCGAGAACGCCCTAGCTGTGGGGACGCTCCTGCACCGGCGGTTCAACGACGGGGCCGTGCTTGCCGCCTATGGCATCCCGTCTGCGGCCGGCGAGCCCGACACAGACGCGGTGGGGTATTCGGTGGTGCACAGCGGATTCGCCGGGCACCTCCCCACCGTGGCGGGCAATGACTTCGGCGTCCGTCGCTCCACCTACCTCGCGGTTGGCGGCATGGATTCCTCGTTCCCCGGCGGCTCTGAGGAGACGGACTTCTCCTGGCGCGCCCAACGCCGCGGGGCGGTCGTCGTGCACGCGCCGCGCGCGGTTGTCCACTACCGCCTGCGGTCCACCCCGCAGACCGTCTTTCGGCAGCAGCGGATCCAGCAGGTCGGCCGGATGCTGCTCTGGATCCGCCACCGCGACGAGGGCATGAGCGGGCCGAGTTGGCGGGTGTCGGCCACGGAGGTGGCTCGGCACCTTCCGGCCTATATCGTCACCCGCGAGCGCGCCGCGCGGCTACGCCACGCCCGGATTGCCGGCGGGCACCTGGGTGCCCTGCAGGGGATGGTCCGTTACCGGCTGTTGAAGCGGATTCCGTCACGGAGGCTGGTGGACGGGGCCTCCGCCGTCGGGTCCAGAACCACGGACCATCCTGCCTGGCGGGACCGCCGCGGCGTTCGGCCGGGTCGCCTCATCGAGCCTTGATGTCGTGCGCGGTGGCCCGGACGGCCAGACGCGCGGCCCGCCATCGAGAGCGCAACGCTAGCGCCGTCTTCAGGCTGTCCAGGAGACTGACGGCGCGGTCGGTGGTCTCGCTATCGCGGGCAAGGGACGCCGCCTCCCGCGTCGTGGACCCGCCCATGTAGGTCACCAGCCCGGGCCTCAGGACGCGAATGTCGAGACCGTACCTGTCACGAAACAGCGGCCAGTCATCGGCGATGGTCCAGGGACCGCCGGCGTCCTCCACGAGTCCCGAGACGAGTTTTTGCGCTCCCGAGCGCGTGATCAGGTAGAAGGCTGTCGTGTACGGGTTCCCGGCGAACCGACCCAGACGCCGGATCCGCCCGCCGCAAACGATTGGGCGTGACAGCAACGACAGTTGGGCCTCGGTCATGAGAAGCCGTTGAAATGCTAGTGAGGGGTTTGTCGGGCCGCGGTCGGCCAGGACCGCGATGTCGAAGGAGTTGTCCTTTAGGATGCACTTGAGGACCGCCTCCGTCTCGGTCGGCATGAGGACGTCGTCCTCGGAGATAAGAGCCACCCCGTCGTCGGGGCCTGTGCTCGACGCGAAGGACTCGAGGACACGGAAGTGGCTGATGGCGCATCCCGCCTGACCGGGGGTGGGTGAACCGGGGTAGTGCTCGCGGTAGCGGGCCACATTGAAGTAAGGGGACGGATCCGAGGTGGAGCCGTTGAATGCATCGTAAAAGCGGAACCAGGCGGCCCCCGGCCCATCCATGAACCGGGGGCGTCGATCACTGTCGGTGAGCGAGATGCAAACCCGGCGCTCCAACCGGCTTGAACGAACCATGCGCCCAGCATAGCCAAGGGCGGTTCCCCTTTCCCAGGTTCCGACAGAGGGCTACCTGGCGAGGTCCCCGCACCCTTCCTCCAGCACGGTCCACGAAGGCCTGAGCTGGTGAGCACGACCACCGTTGAGGTTACGGCTGAACAGTGCCGGTGCAATGACGAGACGGCCCGGGTGCAACTCGTCGCCGATGTATCCACCCCAATAGGAGAAGGTGGAGTTCGTGATGATCAGGCGGCGGGCATGCACGACGGCGCGCAGATCGTGGAAGAGGTCGCCGTCCTTATAGACCACCTCGCCGTGAAGGCCGAGAACGGGACCGAGATGCTCCCTGCACCAGTCTAGGCCGTCCGAAATCACCACGATCCGTGAGAGGGGGCCCGAAAGCGCCGCTGTTCGGCTGATGGCGGCCCGAATGTAGGCCACCTGGTCCATTCCGAACTCGGCCTCATGCTGGGGAACCGAGTAGTAGTCGCCCCGCCGCACGTTCACGATGACATCATCCTTGGAGAGGCCATCCGGGTCCAAGGCGACGGGGGAGCCGGAGAGCAACACCTCACGTATGAAGCTCCTGAGTTCGGCGGGCTGATAGGGCACCGGCTGCGGGGACTCCTCTCGCCACGGCATCACCCGTCGAGCGGTGAAGGGTACGCGGTCCCTCGGGATGAAGTAGCGCTCCCGCAAAGTGGGGAAGAGTGCGACCGCTGCCTCGCGTTTGGGGTGCAATAGGACCCTGCGCGACTCTCGATGCGTGTGGCCTTCGAACGCCCACAACCCTTGATACAGGAGATTTCCCAAGCCCATCCAATCGGGAACCCAGGACACAGGATCGCCGCGACGGATGGTTGTCAGGGCGCGTGACTTCGCTTTGTTGAGGAACCTCATGCCTTGCAATCTACAGGGCGGTCATGAACAGGCGTTCCTTTCGCCTTCTAGAGCGTGACGAGCTTCGCAATCTTACCCAGGGGGTTGTCGACCCGAGGGTATCCCCCTGCTGGTTCTATTTATGGCCCCTCGGGCGATGGGCTGCCCGCGCTCCCCCCTGGAGCAGACGCCTCCAACTGCTGTGGCGAAGATCCAGTCCATTGCGTGGCCTGCGAGTTGAAGCGCCCTGGGTCTGTTGGAGACTCCTGACCTTGGAAACGAGGATGGAGTTATGCCGAAAGAGCAGACAGCGGGGAA